>JANNFN010000087.1:0-11363 GCA_031379885.1 Methylotenera sp. | reverse complement strand
CTCTCTCTCAGGCAGTCTTGCCAGTATTGAGAATTTGGATGTGAGTCTCACTGGCACGACCAGACTCGACCTCACAGGCAACGATGCCAACAACAGCCTAATTGGTAATGCTGCTAATAATGTCATTGATGGTGGTATTGGTAACGATTCCATTGACGGTGGTGCAGGTAATGATAGCCTGGTGGGTGGTGGTGGTAATGACACGCTGACGGGAGGCTTAGGTGCTGATAAAATGATGGGAGGCTTTGGAAATGACACTTATATTGTTGATAATATAGGTGATAATGTATCTGAAGGTTCAGCAGACCCAATAACACTGATAAGTACCAACAGTCTAGGTATAGAAGCTGATTTCTCAAACAGATTCGCTAGCTTCACACCTGATGGTCAATCAGTTATTTTTAACAGTTCGGCTGACAACTTGGTGACCCTGCCATTTCCTTTTACCCAACCGTCAGGGGCGTTTAATCTAACTTATGTTAAAAATCTACTAACAGGAAATGTTCGCTTACTTTCTTTAGCCTCTGATAATTCACAATTATTTTCTAGTGATGACGCATCATCAATATCCAGCGATGGTCAATATGCTATTTTAGGCAATAATGGGGTTGGGGGTGCCCTTAAAAACTTACAAACTGAGGTAATTACAAACTACGTAAGCTCATCAGCTGGTGTACTTGGAAATTTTGGCGGTTTTAGTGCTAGTTTTTCACCTGATAGTCAATCGATTATTTTCTCAAGCCTCGCCGACAACTTAGTAAGTGGCGATTCTAATGGGGTAACAGATATATTTGTTAAAAATATTCAATCTGGCAATATTACTAGAGTCTCTACTAATGCAAACGGTGTTCAAGGAGATAATGTTAGTCAGTTAGCCTCTTTTTCACCTGATGGAAAATCCGTATTATTTACCAGCAATGCTAGCAATTTAGTCAGTGGCGATACCAACAACGGCTCAGACGTCTTCTTAAAAAATCTACAAACTGGACAAGTAACACTTATTTCAAGTGATGGTAATAATTTTCAAGGTAATTTTAGCTCCCAAAACGCACAATTCTCCAAAGACGGAATACACGTTGTATTTGAAAGCCTTGCAACAAATTTTGTTACCAATCAAAACTTCCCTGAAAATTTTATTTACGTTAAAAATATAATAACTGGTGAACTTCAACTTGCATCATCTAATGCTCAAGGGATAAAAGCTTCGGGCAACAGTCCATCGATATCATCTGATGGCCGGTTCGTCGTCTTTTATAGTGGCTCTGAAAATTTGGTCGCAAATGATACCAATCAAAATAGTGATGTCTTTATTAAAGACTTATCTACTGGGGAACTAAAAGCGCTTTCTATAAGCTCAAATGGAGATATAGGTAATGGCATAAGTTTTACTGAGCTTAATTCATTAGCGTTCTCACCCGACGATAAGTCTATTTTATTCACTAGTCAGGCCACAAATTTAGGTCTGGCTAATAACATACTAAGTAACAATATTTATAAAGTAACCAACCCCTTTCTTGTTGGTGGAGGAATAGATACCGTAAAATCTTCTATAAGCTACAATTTAGGTACTGATATTGAAAATCTCGAACTAACTGGCGTAGTTGCAATTAATGGCACTGGAAACGAACGTAATAACATCATCACCGGCAATTCTGCAGCCAACATTCTCAATGGTGGAATTGGTGCAGATACTCTTTTTGGTGATGCTGGAACAGACACCTTAAACGGAGGTGCTGACCAAGATATTCTGAATGGTGGTTTTGGTGCGGATGTGCTAGATGGTGGCGAAGGCGCTGACACAATGACTGGCGGTGATGGCAATGACATATATATAGTAGATAATGTCGGCGACTCCGTAATTGAAACGAACAATGTCAGTGCTACTGGCGGTATTGATTTAATTAAATCATCTGTAAGCTTCGATTTAAGCGTAAATGGCATTAATATAGAAAATCTCGCACTTGACTTTGGACCCACTTTTTTTGGTTTTATTGATGGTACTGGTAACGCACTCGCCAACGTCATTACTGGCTCAAATCAAAACAACGTGCTTTATGGTGGTGCAGGTATAGACACCTTAATTGGTGGTAATGGAAATGATTTTTATAAAGTAGACTTAAAGCTCAGTGGTATTGAAGGGACTTCTACGGCTACTGTTACCCTAGAAGACAACATAGTTGAAGTAGCTGATACAGCTATTGGTGGTCAAGACCAAATTCAACTACTCGGTCAATATAGCTTAACAAAAGCCAGCACTATAATATTGGCCACCGGAATAGAGAGCCTAGATGCAAGCCTAACAGGCAATACCTTACTTAACTTTGTAGCCAATAACAATCCTGGTGGCAACGGCATTAATGGGAATGATGCTGATAATGTCATAACTGGAAGCAATTTCAATGATGCTTTCAACGGTGGGGCTGGTAATGACACATTAAATGGTGGTTTAGGTGCGGATCAGCTGAGAGGGGAAACTGGAAATGATATTATAGATGGAGGTGCTGGGGTTGATATCTTAACTGGTGGTTCAGGCAATGATACATATATTGTAGATATCATAGCTGATACTTCAGGAACTAATCTTCGTGTTGCCTTACAAGATGAAATCTTTGAAACAAGTGGTACAACTGAGGGTATAGATACGCTGATACTGCGCGGTGCTGTAGTAATTCCCGCCACAACAATATCAACCAACATTGACCTAAGCTTAGCCAATGTATGGCCACTCAGTCGCGACCCAATTGATAGAAACAACTCTATTGGCATAGAAAACTTAGATGTAAGTCTTACTGGCTCAACAAGGCTTGACCTTACTGGAAATAATGAAAACAATAAACTTACTGGCAATGCGGCTGTAAACATTATTACAGGAGGCTTAGGTAACGACACCTTAGACGGTGGTGCTGGTGCTGACATTCTAAACGGTGGTGCTGATAATGACACCTACTTTGTAGATGTTATTAAACCAGTTGGTGCAGGGGGCGATGTGATTATTGAAACAACTGGTATTGACACAGTTAACACAACCTTTTCTGCCGATTTAAACTCTACTCAATTTGATGGCATAGAAAATCTTACCTTATTGGGCACAGCAGCGTTGAACGCGACCGGTGATGCTGGAGATAACGAACTAATTGGCAATGCTACGGCTAATACGCTTGATGGTGGGGCAGGTAACGACACTATTGACGGCGGCGCAGGCAATGATGTGCTCATTGGCGGACTGGGCACGGATTTCCTCACTGGTGGCTTAGGTGCCGATCGTTTTGATTTTAACTTAATTGAAGAATCAGCTGGCGCAAGCATTGATACGATTGCCGACTTCAGTCATGTGCAGTTAGATAAAATAGATTTATCGACTATTGATGCTAAATCTGGCATCCCACTTGTCAATGATGCATTTACGTTTATAGGCAATGATATTGCATTTAGCAATGTTGCAGGGCAGCTTAGGTTTGATACAGCTACTAATTCAATTTATGGTGACATCGATGGTAATAGCACAGCAGATTTTCAAATTATCCTCACTGGTGTTACTAGCTTGGTTGCTGGAGATTTTATCCTATAATTAAAAACAAAAGCGTGATAAAAAAGGCGAGTTTCTCGCCTTTTTTATCACCAAAGTGCTAAGTAAATTCCTTCAATAAACTTTTCACAAACTCAGCCCGATGTGCAACATTACCCAATTGTACCGTAACCCGTAGTTTATCTGGGCCGTTCATGCGGCAACGCCTGTCGCGTTGCAGTAAGTTGACCAGTTTCATTGGGTCTAGATCGGCCTTAATATTAAATTGTAGCTGAATAGCAGCATCACTAGCATCGATTTTAATAATGCCGAGTGGTTTTGCTGCAATACGTAATCTATGACAGGCCAGCAAAGCCTCGCCCTGCTCTGGCAGCAAACCAAACCGGTCAATCAGCTCTTCTTGCAGGCCATCTAACTCGTCATCGTTATTGGCATTGGCAAGGCGCTTATAAATCACTAGGCGCTCATGCACATCTGGGCAATAATTGCTGGGCAGCAAAGCAGGCACATGTAGATTGATTTCTGTAGTAACGCCTAATGGCGCATCTAAATCTGGCTCCTTGCCTGCTTTAAGCTGTTTAACCGCATGGTTGAGCATGTCTGAATAAAGCGAAAATCCGATTTCTTGCATCTCGCCACTTTGGTTATCACCCAGCAGCTCACCCGCGCCGCGAATCTCTAAATCGTGCATGGCCAAGTGAAAGCCAGCGCCTAAATCTTCCATCAATTGAATGGCATCTAAGCGTTTTTGCGCCTGCGGCGTGATTTTTCGATACTCATCCGTCAGCAAGTAAGCATAAGCTTGGTGGTGGCTACGCCCTACGCGCCCGCGTAGTTGGTGCAGTTGCGCCAAACCGAACATGTCCGCTTTATTAATAATAATCGTGTTTGCAGTAGGGATATCAATGCCCGTTTCAATAATCGTCGTGCATAGCAACACATTAAAACGCTGCTGGTGAAAATCGCGCATGACCGACTCTAGCTCGCGCTCACGCAGTTGCCCATGGGCAATGCCAATGCGCGCCTCAGGTACGATTTTTTCTAACTTTTCACGTTGTACAAAAATGGTATCGACTTCATTATGCAAAAAGTACAGTTGGCCGCCGCGCTTAAATTCGCGCATCATGGCCTCATGAATAATGCCATCGCCATAATAGGTCGCAAAAGTTTTAATGCTAAGGCGCTTTTGTGGCGGCGTAGCAATCATGCTAAACTCACGCAAACCTTCCATCGCCATACTCAGCGTGCGCGGTATCGGCGTGGCGGTTAGAGTGAGCACATCCACCTCAGCACGCATGGCTTTAAGTTGCTCTTTTTGGCGCACACCAAAACGGTGTTCTTCATCTAATATCACTAAACCAAGGTTTTTAAATTTCACATCTTTTTGAATAAGTCGATGCGTACCGATAATAATATCAATCTCGCCAGAAGCTAAGCCACGCAAAGCTTCGGTGATTTCTTTTGCGCTTCTAAAACGTGAAATTTCAGCCACTTTAATGGGCCAATCTGCAAAACGATCGCAGAAATTTTGATAATGCTGCTCGGCTAGCAAAGTCGTAGGTACCAGCACTGACACTTGCCTACCGCCCATGACTGCTACAAATGCGGCACGCAGTGCGACTTCTGTTTTACCAAAACCTACATCGCCACACACCAGCCTATCCATGGGGCGACCCGATTGCATGTCTTTAATCACATTCTCAATCGCTTCTAGTTGGTCTGGCGTTTCTTCAAACGGGAAGCCATCACAAAACGATTTATAATCTTTTAAGCTTAAGGTAAACGCATGGCCGCGCCGTGCGGCGCGTTGGGCGTAGAGATTAAGCAGTTCTGCCGCAGTGTCACGAATTTGTTTAAGTGCTTTTTTCTTGGCTTTTTCCCACTGACCACTGCCAAGCCTATGTAATGGCGCACTTTCTGGCGGACCACCCGAATAACGTGAAATTAAAAATAGTTGCGAAACGGGTACGTATAATTTGTCATCCCCGTAATATTCCAGCAGCAAAAACTCTGTTTCACCTTCACCAAAATCTAAATTCACCAAACCTTTATAACGCCCCACCCCGTGCTGCTCATGCACAATAGGGTCTTCTAAATGCAGCTCGGATAAATCTTTGAGCATGCCTTCGGTATTGCGCGCTTTTTCTTTCTCTCGGCGGCGTTGCTGGCGCACCGTACCTGAATAAAGCTCAGATTCGGTAATTAACACAACTTTATCATCTACAAAGCCACTGTGTAACGGCGACACACCCAATATCAAAGGTGCTTTACTGTCATTAAAATCTTGCCAAGTTTCGCAAGTAGCCAGCTCCAGGCCATGTTCAGTAAATAGCTGCAACATGGTTTCGCGGCGACCCAAACTTTCTGCTGTGATTAAAATACGTTGTTTAGTATTTTTAACGAAATCTTGTAGTTTATGCAAAGGCTGTTCAGCACGACGCTCAATATCTAATGCGGGCAGAATTTTGCCAATTTCCTGCGTTAAGCTGAGTAAAGGATAAGTTTGCATTTGTGCAAAAAAATCGTCAGTTTTAATTATTAAAACTTCAGGCTTCAATATCGGGCGCTCTGCATCGTGTGCCAGTAACCTGTAACGCGAAGCGGCATCTACCCAAAATTGTTGCGCAGCTTTATCGCAATTGCCATGTAAACATATAGTCGCGTTCTCTGGTAGATAATCTAAAAAACTTGAAGTTTCATCAAAAAATAAGGGTAAGTACCACTCAATACCACCACTTGCCACGCCTTTACTCACATCTTTATAAATTTTTGCGCGCTGCGGATCACCTTCAAACTGTTCTCTAAAATTACTTCTAAACGTTGTGATGCCTTTATCATCTAAAGGAAATTCGCGTGCTGGTAATAACCTGATTTCTGGCACAGGATAAAGGCTGCGCTGCGTATCAATATCAAAGGTGCGTATAGTTTCAATTTCATCATCAAATAAATCAATTCTGTAAGGCAAAACACTGCCCATAGGAAACAAATCGAGCAGCCCACCACGTACACTAAACTCACCTGGCGAAATCACTTGCGTCACATGATGATAACCTGCTTCCGCACACTGATGACGCAGTGCTTCTAAGTTTAAATTTTGGCCTTTTTTAAGCATAAAACTATGCCCCGCCAAATACGCCACTGCTGGCAAACGTAGTAATGCTGTGGCTATTGGCACAATCACCACATCACATTTGTTTTGGCTAATTTGATATAAGGTGGCGAGACGTTCTGAGATTAAATCAGGGTGTGGAGAAAACACGTCATATGGTAACGTTTCCCAGTCTGGCAATAAATTTATACTTAAATCTGGCGCAAAATAAGGGATTTCATCCAATAGACGCTGCGCTTCAAACGCGCTAGCAGTAATAATAACGAGGGGTATTTTTTGTTTATCTTGTGTTGTTTTTAAGCGACATGAAAGTGTTGCAAGAGATAAGCTATCTAAGCCATTGGCAGGATAAGAGAAACGACTTTTTTTGCCCTTTGTAGGCGGTGTTAACTGCATAGATGAGTGTGAAAATGGCTTGGTTTAAGGTTGAATTTTACCTATTATAACTGCAAGAAGGTCGCATCAATTAAGCCTAATTCAGTTTATATAAGAATAAAAATATTGGGGGAGACTATGATCATGAACGATAAGCCCGTTAATGATAAACAAGCCGTCGCGATTCATGCCGCAAAATATGTAAAAAATGACATGCTAGTTGGTTTAGGTACAGGCTCGACCGCCAACTATTTTATTGAAGAACTCGCAAGACGCCAAGCCGAAGAAAACCTTAAAGTTACCACTATCGCTAGCTCGCAAGTGAGTATGATTAAAGCTCAAACTTTAGGTTTAAGTGTCATCGCGCTCACTCAAGTTGCAACAATAGATTTATATGTAGATGGCGCAGATGAAATCACCCCAGACATGACATTACTTAAAGGTCGTGGCTATGATTTAGTGCTAGAAAAACTACTCGCCAAGGCCGCAAAACAATTCTTAGTTGTCGCAGATAAAAGTAAATTGGTCGATCGCATCGGTACCAATTACGCCATCCCAATTGAGGTGATGCCATTTGCCTGGAAAGCGGCTAAACGTAGCTTAGAAGCAGCTGGCGGTGTAGGAGATTTACGCCAGAACGTTGCGAAAGATGGCTTGTCTATTAGCTCTCACGGCAGTTTAGTGTTGGACATGGTATTTGATAAATCTATTTCTGAAGAAGCTTTAAATCACCTCATTAATAACACACCTGGCGTAGTGGAGCATGGTATTTTCCGTGGACTAACGAGCGCCGTGCTGATTGCTAGCGACGGAAAAATTGAAGAACGCTGGAAATAAATAGACATTCATTAGGCTTGATTTTTGTATAAATTTAACTACATTCTTCTCTGTTTCACTTTGGCTTTTGTTGGCTGTGACAAGCCCTCTGAGACTACCCCAGCTCCGACTAAAACTGCGCCCGTGGCAGAAAATAGCAAAGTCATTACTTTTGTCACTATGAACAGCCCTAATACTTACTATGTGAATGCAGACAATGAATTTACTGGGCTGGAGTACGATTTAGCCAAGCTTTTTATCAAATATCTTAACGACACTCCACAATATAAAGGCACACAATTAAAATTAATTGTGGCTAATCATATTGACCAAATTTTACCTTCCGTTTTAAGTGGCAAGGCTGATATTGCAGCGGCCGATATCACTATTACTGAAGTACGAAAAAAACGTATTAACTTCACTATTCCTTACCAAGATGTACAACAGCAAGTGGTTTACAACAAAACCATGAGCGAAAAGCCACCAAAAAAACTAAAGGATTTGGTCGGTCTGCATATTGCTGTACCCAGTGGTACAAGCTTTGTAGAGCGACTAATAAAATTGCATGAGCATGAACCTGGATTAATGTGGCAAGAACGAGGTGATGCGAACTCGGAGAAATTAATTGCAGAAGTGGCAAGCGGCGATATTGAATACACCATTGCTGATAGCCACTTAATTTCCATTTTGCTCAACTATTATCCTAATTTAGCCGTGGCGTTTTCGATTGGAGAACCAGAAAAAATCGCCTGGGCACTTTCCAAAGAGGCTGACCCTAAATTATTAGCGCAAGCAAATGCATTTTTTACCAAAATTAAAAAAGACGGCACACTGAGTAATTTAGTTGATCGCTATCATGGCAGCGCAAAGCGCCTTAACCCTTTAGATGTAAAGACTTTTTTAGTGCGTAGCAACACGTTATTACCAAAATACAAGCGCCTTTTCCAACAAGCACAAGAAATCACAGGAATAGATTGGCGCTTACTTGCCGCTATTAGTTATCAAGAATCGCACTGGGACACTTTTAACACTTCGCCCACCAACGTACGCGGGCTGATGATGCTAACGGAATCGACTGCTGACCGTATGGGCGTTACCGATAGGTTAGACCCGAAGCAAAGTATTCCTGCAGGGGCGAAATATATCAACCTTATGATAGATACAATTCCTGACCGCGTACCAGAACCAGACAGGACTTATATGGCACTAGCCGCTTACAACATTGGCTATGCGCACATAGAAGATGCAAGGGTACTAGCGCAGCGATTAAAACTTAACCCTAACAGCTGGGCCGATGTGAAAAAAACCTTAGTGATGCTGAATAATCCAGACTATTACGTCAATGCTAAATATGGCTATTGTGGCTGTGGTCAACCTATCATTTTTGTGGAATCCATTCGTAGCTATCACAATATTTTAGTGCGCTACCAACCTAGCCATAACCCTGATCAAGACCAATATAAAATTGCTAGCAAAAATCAAATTGTGGCACTTAACGAATAGAGAGCTTTTGTAAACCGCCCATGTACGAGCGCAATACAGTTGGCACTGTCACGCTGCCATCGGCATTTTGATAATTCTCTAACACCGCCACCAGTGTGCGCCCTACCGCCAAGCCAGAGCCATTCAGCGTATGCACAAACTCGGTTTTGCCTTGCTCATTTCTAAAGCGCGCTTGCAAACGACGTGCCTGAAATGCCTCACAATTAGAAACCGATGAAATTTCACGGTAGGTATTTTGCGCAGGTAACCAGACTTCTAAATCGTAAGTTTTAGCCGCGCCAAAACCCATATCACCCGTGCAAAGCGATACCACGCGGTACGGCAATTCTAGTGCTTTTAAGATGTTTTCGGCATGACCGACCATTTCTTCCAGCGCTGCGTAGCTTTTGTCAGGATACACAATCTGCACCATTTCAACTTTATCAAACTGGTGCTGACGAATCATGCCTTTGGTATCTTTTCCGTAACTGCCAGCCTCGCTTCTAAAGCATGGCGTATGCGCAGTGAGCTTAATCGGCAAGGCCTCTAGCGGAACGATTTCATCGCGCACCGTGTTAGTAAGCGTGACTTCAGAAGTTGGGATTAAGTACAACTTAGATAGCTTCTGGCTTTTAGCCAGATCAAGCTGAGCCTTAACTTCGTCTGTAAGCTCACCGACATATCCATAGGCCTCAATGCTATCTCCACCAACAATTGCAAATAAATCATTCTCAAATTTAGGCAGCTGACCAGTGCCTATAAGGGTTTCTTTATTCACCAAATACGGTGTATAACATTCTTCGTAGCCATGCTGTTCAGTTTGGGTATCTAACATAAACTGCGCTAAAGCACGGTGTAGTTTAGCAATACCACCGCGCATAAAGGTAAAGCGAGTGCCTGAAAGCTTGATACCTGTTTCAAAGTCTAACCCAAGCGGCGTACCAACGTCTGTATGGTCAAGAATTGTAAAATCAAACGTGCGCGGCGTGCCGACTTTACGCACTTCTACGTTATCGACTTCTGATTTGCCAACAGGAACACTGTCATGTGGCAAGTTAGGCAAATTCAGCATCAAGTCTTTTAGTTGTTCTTGAGTTTCCGTTAAGCGCGCTTCGCCCGCTTTTAGTTGCTCACCCAAACCAGCCACTTCCTCCATAATAATGCTAACATCTTCACCTTTAGACTTCGCAAAGCCAATGCTCTTGGAAGCCGCATTCCGCTTGGCTTGCAGAGCCTCTGTATTTGTCTGTATGGTTTTACGTTCGGCTTCCAGTTTGCTAAATGCAGCCGCATCCAACTCAAAGCCACGCTTTTTTAACTGACTCACAACGCCGTCTAAATCATTTCTTAACTGCTGAATATCTAACATTTTCTCTCTACTTTTTCGCTTTTTTATCTAATTCTTTAAGGTGGGCTAATTTTTCGCTTATTTTACCTTCTAAGCCGCGTGGTGTGGGCGTATAAAACTGCTGGGCGGCCATTTCATCAGGAAAATAATCTACGCCCGCCGCATAAGCCTCTGGTTCATTGTGTGCGTAGCGGTATTCTTTGCCGTAATCCAACGCTTTCATCAGCTTGGTTGGCGCGTTCCTTAAATGCAAGGGCACTGTGCGCGATTTATCATTACCAACAAAGGCTTTGGCTTGATTATAGGCGTTGTAAGCGGCATTGCTCTTAGGTGCAACTGCCATGTATATCACTGCGTTTGAGAGGGCCAACTCACCTTCTGGCGAACCTAAACGCTCGTAAATATTGCAGGCCTCCAGCGCCATGGTTTGCGCGCGTGGGTCGGCCAAGCCAATATCTTCAATCGCCATACGAATAATGCGACGCCCTAAATAGAGCGGGTCTGCGCCACCATCAATCATGCGCAAAAACCAATACAGTGCAGCATCAGGGTTACTACCGCGAACCGATTTATGCAACGCAGAGATTTGATCGTAAAACGCTTCGCCGCCCTTATCAAAGCGACGCAGTTTTTCTGCCATTGTGGTTTGTAAAAACGCTTCATTTATTTCTTTTACACCTGCGCCAGAAGCCGCATGGAATAAGGCT
>JANNFN010000046.1:0-8992 GCA_031379885.1 Methylotenera sp. | reverse complement strand
ACTGCTTTGAGTTTGCGACCTTTCCAAACTCCACCCGCTATACCCAGCAACTCTTTAAATGGGGTACCCATTTTTACTTCAAAATTACCTGGTTTTTCTATATGGCCTGACACAGAAAATAATTTAGTACCGCCTGAGTTTGGTACGCCAAGCTCAGCAAACGCCTGACCCCCATGCTGCAATATCCAAGGAATAGACGCAAAACTCTCAGTATTGTTGACATTGGTTGGCTTACCAAATACGCCATAACTAGCAGGAAATGGCGGCTTAAAGCGCGGTTGACCTTTTTTACCTTCAATCGATTCAATTAAAGCGGTTTCTTCGCCACAAATATAGGCGCCATAGCCATGTACGGCATATAAATCAACGCTAAAGTTAGTTCCAAACAAGTTTTCGCCTATGTAGCCAGCAGCTCTAGCTTCCTGCAACGCGGCTTCAAAAATTTCGTAATCTTGCCAAATCTCACCATGGATATAGTTATAACCTACGCGCGCGCCTAATGTATAGGCAGCAATCGCCATACCTTCGATTAATTGATGCGGGTTGTAACGTAAAATATCTCGGTCTTTAAACGTGCCTGGTTCGCCTTCATCTGTGTTACAAACCAAATATTTAATGCCATCAAAATAACGCGGCATAAAGCTCCACTTAAGCCCTGTAGGGAAACCCGCACCGCCGCGCCCACGTAGACCAGACACTTTTACTTGCGTAATAATATCAACCGCCTTTACCTTTTCTGTAACAATGCGCTTTAATTGTGCGTAGCCGCCAAGCTGTTCATAAGTAGCAAGCGAAGCTGGATTTTTTTCTGTCAGCGTGCGCAAGCAAAGTAAAGTCTGTCCTTTCAACGCGCTCATTACTGGCGACTTGCTTTTAGTAACCTTAGTTTTTATTTCTTTGGTCGCCATTACTTTAGGCTTTCCAATATTTTATCCACGCTTTCGGGCGTTAAAAACTCATGCATCGTATGATTATTCACTGTCATCAAAGGTGCGCCACCACAAGCGCCCATACATTCACCCTCTTTCAGGCAGAATTTACCGTCTGCAGTCACCTCACCAAAACCAACACCCAGCTTGGCCTGCAGATGATCTACAATCGCATCACTATCACGCAACATGCACGAAATGTTAGTACAGACCGTAATTTTGTATTTTCCAACAGGCTCTAAATCATACATATTGTAAAAAGTTGCGACTTCCATCGCGGCAATTTCTGGCATCCGCAAATATTCGGCTACTTCACTAATACATTCTTGCGATAACCAGCCACGCTCTCTTTGCACGATACGCAACGCAGACATTACCGCTGCCTGCCGCTGATCTGCGGGATATTTGGTGAGTTCGTAATCAATCTTTTTAATGGCTTCGTTACTTAGCATGATTAAAACCTAACTCAAAACAGCTGCCGAGGGGCGAGTATTTTGCTTCAAGACGCGGCGCGTAAATTTGAGTAACCAGAATGTACATAGAAGTACATGAGGATTGCGAAAACTTAAGCAACAAAGTATTGAAGTAAAAGACGACGCTCATCGGTCGATTTCTCCGAAGACTATATCCTGCGTGCCAATAATGGCTACCAAATCGGCAATCATGTGACCTTGCACCATTTCATCTAATGCTGACAAATGTGCAAAACCTGGTGCACGAATTTTCAAGCGATACGGTTTATTGGCGCCATCCGAAACCATGTAAATGCCAAATTCCCCTTTAGGATGCTCGACCGCTGCATAGGCTTTGCCCTCAGGCACATGAAAGCCTTCAGTAAACAATTTAAAGTGGTGAATCATGTCTTCCATATTGGTTTTCATGTGTTCACGGTTGGGTGGCGCCACTTTGTTATCAGCAGTAATCACGGGGCCCGGATTTTTACGCAACCAATCTATGCATTGTTTGATGATGTGGTTTGACTGCCTGAACTCTTCCATGCGCACCAAATAACGGTCATAACAATCACCATTTACACCGATTGGAATATCAAAATCTAAATTGGCATACACTTCATAAGGCTGTTTTTTACGCAAATCCCACTCCACGCCTGAACCACGTAGCATAGGGCCAGTAAAACCTAGCGCCAATGCGCGCTCTGGCGATACCACGCCAATGCCCACAGTGCGTTGTTTCCAGATACGATTATCAGTCAGCAAGGTTTCATATTCATCCACATAAGTGGGAAAACGATTGGTGAAATCTTCAATAAAATCCAGCAATGAACCTTGGCGGTTTTCATTGAGCTTGCTGACTTGTTTTGCACTGCGAAATTTAGTATTTTCGTGCTGCGGCATACGGTTAGGCAAATCGCGATAAACGCCACCAGGGCGGTAATACGCAGCATGCATGCGTGCACCAGAAACGGCTTCATAGCAGTCAAATAAGTCTTCACGTTCTCTAAATGCATATAAAAACACTGTCATCGCACCTACATCCAGCGCGTGTGCACCAAGCCACAGCAAGTGATTCAAAATGCGCGTAATTTCATCAAACATCACGCGAATATATTGTGCTCGAATCGGCACTTCCACACCCATCATCTTTTCAATCGCCATCACATACGCATGCTCGTTTGCCATCATCGAAACATAATCTAGTCGATCCATGTAAGGGATAGATTGCAAATAAGTACGATTTTCTGCCAACTTTTCGGTAGCGCGGTGTAGCAAGCCAATATGCGGATCTGCACGTTGAATCACTTCGCCATCCAGCTCCAACACCAAGCGCAACACACCATGCGCAGCAGGATGCTGTGGACCAAAGTTCATGGTGTAATTTCTAATTTCAGCCATTACGAAAGCCCTCATTATGCGCGCCTTCGTCGCGAATCACGCGCGGCACATTGTTCCGCATATCAATGGAAACGGGCTGATAAATCACACGTTGCTGCTCTGGATCGTAACGCATTTCAACGTTACCAATCATGGGGAAATCTTTGCGGAAGGGATGCCCAACGAAGCCATAGTCAGTCAAAATTCTGCGCAAATCAGGATGATTTTCAAACATGATACCAAACAAATCAAAAGCTTCGCGTTCGTACCAATTGGCTACCGGCCAAGTATTAACTAAGGTAGGAAGCACTGGAAAATCATCATCTTGCGCAAAAACACGTAAGCGAACACGCTGATTTAAACTCACTGAAAGCAGATGTAGCACAACGGCGTAACGCGCGCCTTCATATTGACCCTCTTTGTAATCACTATAATCTACGCCACAAAGGTCAATCAGTTGCTCGAACTTAAGCTCTGCATGGTCGCGCAATTTTGCACAAACTTCCAACAAATGATCAACTTTGCATTCGATAGTGATTTCGCTCAACTCAACTGAGAGGTTGGATAATTGTGCACCCAAAGCTAGTTTTAATTGCGCTGAAAGTAGTTCTAGTTTTGTACTCATTTAGCGTGCAATCGTATTCGTTTTTCTAATTTTTTTCTGTAACTGAATAATGCCATACAGCAACGCCTCAGCTGTGGGCGGGCATCCTGGCACGTACACATCTACTGGCACGATACGGTCACAGCCACGCACTACCGCATAAGAGTAGTGATAATAACCGCCACCATTAGCGCAACTACCCATAGAAATCACCCAGCGTGGCTCAGCCATTTGATCGTACACTTTGCGTAAAGCAGGCGCCATTTTATTCACTAAAGTACCCGCCACAATCATCACGTCCGATTGACGCGGACTGCCACGGAACACAATGCCGAAACGATCTAGATCATAGCGCGCAGCGCCAGCATGCATCATCTCCACCGCGCAACAAGCCAAGCCAAACGTCATTGGCCACATCGAGCCAGTGCGCGTGTAGTTAATCACTGTGTCTAGTGTGGTAGTTACAAAGCCTTTTTCTAAAACGCCTTCTAGTCCCATTCCAGTGCGCCTTTTACCCATTCATAGATGAAACCCACAACGAGCACGAACAAAAATAACATCATCGCCCAAAACGCGAAGGCACCTTTTTCGCTACTTTCGCGCAACGTAACTGCCCAAGGGAATAAAAATGCGATCTCTAAATCGAACAAAATAAACAGAATAGCAACCAAATAATAGCGCACATCAAACTTCATGCGGGCATCTTCAAACGCCTCAAAGCCACATTCATAGGGGGAATTTTTTTGAGAATCTGGCTTATGTGGTGAAACCAGCTTGCCGATGACGAGGGGAGCAACGCCTACCCCCAAGCCCACGAGGATAAACAATAATATAGGAAAATAATTTTCTAGCACTCGCTAGCCCCAAACTAAATTACTTAAGTAAGAAATCAATAAATATAACTGACGATATTGTATTATTTTTACATGATTTTTATTACACAGTTACTACAAACAACGCAGGAATAAACACGCTATTCTCTGCTTTACGTTACTTATCAATTGCTCCAAATTTCAGGACTTCTAACTTTTGGTGCCGACGGAGAGACTCGAACTCTCACTACCTTAGTCACAACCACCTCAAGGTTGCGTGTCTACCAATTCCACCACGACGGCAATTTTACTATCCTAACCAAATTAAGGTCAGCCCTAAAATTAGTTAGGAATATCTTTTGCTGCACTGCCTGTTGGTGTTGTTTCTGCAGGCTTAGTTTCAGCCGGTTTTACAGTTTCAGACTTCACTTCTTGTGCTTTCACTGCCGCTTTTATCACGCTTCCATTGCCAGCACGATGACTAGACATATATGCTAGCGTTAAGCTGGTTGCGAAAAACACAGCCACACATGCTGCAGTGGCTTTGCTCATAAAATTGGATGAGCCACTTACACCAAACAAACTGCCAGATGCGCCGCTACCAAAAGCAGCGCCCATATCAGCACCTTTGCCGTGTTGCAACAACACTAATCCGATTACACCTGCCGCTGCCAAAATATGAATAACAGTTACTAAATTTTCCATCTTATACTTACTCTTTCTGAAATATTATTGACTCTAATATTTTCACTAATTTCGCCACACGCTCTATACTGAAGCCTCAGCTGCGTGACATATATCTTCGAACTCTTTTGCATTCAGCGAGCATTTACCAATCAGCCCGCCATCGATATTTGGAACAACGAATAATTGTACCGCATTTTGAGGATTTACGCTGCCTCCGTAGAGGATTTTTAAGCGATTCGCGGCGTCTGCGCTCAAGTTTAAAATTTTATTTCGAATAAACTGATGCATGCTTTTCGCTTGCTCTGGCGTGGCCGCCAAGCCAGTACCAATCGCCCAAATCGGTTCGTACGAAATCACCGTATCGGCAAAAACCTCTGCGCCATATGTGTTGATGATGGTATCCAGCTGCTTGGCCACCACCATCTCCATCACGCCCGCTTCGCGTTCAATGAGCGTCTCACCCACACACAGGATCGGCGTGAGGCCATGTTTTTTCGCCACCATAAATTTCTGCGCGATGTTTTCGTCCGATTCGCAATACGCCGTAGCGCGTTCCGAGTGCCCAATAATGACGTAACTAGCACCAAAATCACGCAACATAGCAGCACTTACCTCGCCCGTAAATGCGCCAATTTCATTTTTGGCCACATTCTGCGCACCCCAAGCAATATTGCTATGTTGCAACATGCTTTGTAACTGCGCCAAGTAAGGATATGGCGCGCAAATCACTACTTGTGTATTTTTTAAGTTAGAAAGTGTCGCTACAAAATCAGCCAGCAAAGTGGCATTTTGCTTGAGGTTGCCGTGCATTTTCCAATTGGCAACAACTAATTTTTTGGTATTTTTTGGGGTCATCGAAACACCTTAAGAATTGGCGCGAATTCTACGCGCGCCAGTACATTTGGTCAATGCGGCCTATAGTGAACGCTGGTAATTAAATTATCTTGCTCTTTATAGCCCAAACGGGCTATTGCCCCCCCCCCCCGCGTTAAGCAGAAACTGCGAGCATAGGAATTATTTAAATTAATAACATCAACATAAAGGAATAATAATGAAATTTCTAATCGTCTTATTGCTGACTTTCACCGCCAGCCCAAGCTTTGCCAATAGCGTCACAATAGATTTTCAATCACTAGAGCATGTTGATGCGATTTCTGCGGGACATGGCGCAAGTTACAGTGAAAATGGCTACACTCTTAGTGCTTTAGAGGACATGTTTATTCCTCAGTTTTCAAGTTTCGGCACTTTGAGCACTTACTATGCTGGCAGCACGGCACTATATGCTAGTGGTAATGGTAATTTTGGCAGTCCTATACGCTTAACAAAAGATGGTGGTGGCGCCTTCAATTTAAACTCGATTGATTTAGCATCAATATTTTCTTTTGATGATATCGGCGTTACTTTTACAGGAACCAGAGCAGACGCTTCAACCATAACGCAAACATTTGCAGGCAGCTCCTTCCTTTCTACTTACAGTTTTATTGATTTTAACGACCTTGTGCAAGTGGACTGGACAAATCCTCAATTTCGAAACTCACACCAATTTGATAATATTGTCATAAGTTCGGGTAATGTAAGTACAGTGCCACTGCCAGCTGCCGCATGGCTTTTTGGTTCTGGTATTTTGGGCTTGCGCCGCAAAACCTCTGCTTAACCTTTTACAATTAATAAAAAACCGTGCACGATGCACGGTTTTTTATTGTTACTACTTACTAAATTCTAAGCAAACAAATCCGTCTCTAATTTCCCCACCATTGCAACACGTTTCAACGCCGCAACAAATTCAGCATTTTTATGCAGATGTTGCATGCTCATTGGGTATCGTGCGCCGTGCATGTGCGCAAGCCTGATGATGCTTTGTGCGGGCATCTTCCAAACCAATTTATCTAGCAGCTCATCGGCCAAATCTGGTCGGTTGCACAATAGCACCATGTCGCAACCCGCGTTCAGCGCGGCCAAGCTACGTGTGGTGACGTCGCCACCAACGCTCGCGCCTTCCATACTTAAATCGTCGCTAAAAATCACGCCTTGAAAGCCTAGACGTTCTCGCAATACCTTTTGTAACCATTTTGTCGAAAAGCCTGCGGGTTTATCATCCACTTTAGGGTAAATCACGTGTGCCGGCATAATCGCCGCCAAACCTTCATCAATCATCTGCCGAAACGGTTGCATGTCGTTTTGCGCAATGTGGTCAAACTCACGTTCATCCACGGGAATGCTCACATGTGAATCGGCCACTACAAAGCCATGCCCTGGAAAATGTTTACCCACCGCTTGCATGCCGCCTTTTTTAAGACCTTGCATGAGAGATAATGCCAGTTCATTGATGGCCTGAACATGGCTGTGAAAGGCGCGGTCGCCAATTACCAAGCTATCGCCATAATCCATATCTAGTACAGGCGTAAAGCTAAAATCAATGCCATGCGCGCGCAGTTCTGCCGCCAAAATCCAACCAGCTTCAACGGCTAATTCACGTGCTTTTTTAGGATTTTTATCCCAAATTTTGCCAAACTCGCGCATGGGTGGAATTTTGGTAAATCCATCTCTAAACCTTTGAACTCGACCGCCTTCATGATCAACCGCGATTAAAAGTGGTGGCTGGCGAACCGCATGGATATTGGCTGTTAGGGCAGATAATTGTGCGCAATTTTCGAAGTTACGTGCAAATAAAATCACGCCGCCCACAAGTGGGTGTTGCAATCTTTTGATGTCGTCAGCAGTAAGTTCTGTGCCGACAACGTCTAACATGACAGGGCCTAATGACATAATAATCTCAATAGTTTTTTGCCTATTTTAGCCTATAAAGCGAGGTGATTTCTTTTGCTCGTGCCGCATAAATCGGGTCAGATTGGTCGCTAGCTTTGGCGTGTTTCGGTGCAATATCACTCTTTTCAATTATACTTAAACCTGCATCTGCAATCCATTTTTGCAATTCTTCATTCGTGCGCAAGCCCAAGTGCTCAGCCAAATCTGAGAGTATCAACCAAGCCTCACCATCTTCATTTAAATACGATTTAACGCCTTTCAAAAAACCTCGCAACATAGTACTTTGTGGGTCGTAAATTGCATGCTCAATCGGCGCATTGGCTTTAGCAGGCAACCAAGGAGGATTACAGACAATTAAATCGGCTTTTTTGTGCCCTTTTGGAAACAAATCTGCCTGCTCAACCGTAATATATTGTGACAAACCTAATTGCTTGATATTGTCAGAAGCACATTGCAAAGCACGAATATTGTTGTCGGTAGCCATCACCGCTTTTACGCCGCGTGTCACCAAAATTGCCGCAATGACGCCCGTACCAGTACCAATATCAAACGCAGTTTTTACGTTATTAAGCGGCGCGTTATTAATTAGCTCTAAATACTCACCACGCACTGGCGTATATACGCCATAGTGCGCATGGATATTGGCTTGCAGAGCATCGATAAATACGCCTTTTTTGCGCCATTCATAGGCGCCAATCATGCCTAATAGCTCACGCAGAGATAACACTAACTTCTCTGGAATTTTACCTTCAATACTTTGCGTGACGGCATCTTTTACATTGGGCGCACGCGCTAAATTACAGCTGCCATGTTGCAGCTCGATTAAAACTTTATTGGTAATATTGGCGCGTTGGATTTGCCGCGCACGATGCTGATGAAACGCCTGTGTTAAATTTTCTGCGGGCGCAATCGGCTTGCTATCGACCTTGCGCGTGATGGCCTGCAAGAATTGCTTGGCGTTTTGAAAATCACCTTTGTATAAAAAGCCAGTACCTTCGCAAATCAGCTTGTAAGCCGTTTTTGCGCTGGTAGTGTCATCGGCCACAACGATATTTTTAGGCGGTGGATTGCCCGCTTCAGATTGCCAAATCGCTTCTATTTTTTTGTTTTTTTCTTGCCACGTAATTGTTATTAAATCTATGTTTGTAATGCTCAAGTGATTCCTTAGTTATTTTCAACGCGTACGTCTAATTTGTCACGTAGCTGGTCGCCCAATAAATTAATCGCCAAAATCAAGCTCATTAAGCTTAATCCAACAATTAATACATAATGCGGTGCAACCAGCATGTAACGCACACCATCGCGCAACATGGCGCCCCAGCTAGCGTTTGGCGCTTGGATGCCCAAGCCGAGAAAAGACAA
>JANNFN010000044.1:0-4868 GCA_031379885.1 Methylotenera sp. | reverse complement strand
ATAACCCGCGCATTGCCCGTTTTGCGGCCTTAGCGGCAGAGTTAGGTATTGTGTTGCCGATTGGGTTTTTTGAGCGCGCTGGCAATGTGGCCTACAACTCAGTTACCGTGGCCGATGCCGATGGCAAACTACTAGGGCTTTATCGCAAAACACACATACCAGATGCACCTGGTTATACCGAAAAATACTATTTCACTCCTGGAGATACGGGTTTCAAAGTGTGGGATACGCAATTTGGAAAAATTGGCATCGGCATTTGTTGGGATCAGTGGTTTCCAGAAACAGCACGTTGCTTAACCTTAATGGGGGCGGAATTGCTCTGCTTCCCTACCATTATTGGCTCTGAGCCTTTTAGTGATGAATATGACTCTTCAGGTCACTGGCAGCGCACTATGCAAGGTCATGCTGCAGCCAATATGGTACCAGTCGTTGCGGCAAATCGAATTGGTAGCGAAATGGGCATTGGCAATGGCAACGACAAGCAACAAGGCTTAACCAACGTATTTTATGGCTCTAGCTTTATTGCTGACCATACTGGCGCTAAGCTGGCAGAAGCTAACCGAGTAGATGAAACGATTCTATTACAAACCTTTGACTTAGATGCAATCCGCCGTGAGCGGCAGTCTTGGGGCAATTTACGTGACCGTCGCCCAGAAATGTATCGCACATTATTAACCAGCGATGGTTCAGCATCTGGCTATAGCGGCAGTTGATATTATTTTAAGGAGATTTGTCATGAAATTACAATTTAACAAATATGTTCTATGTGCACTCGTCTTAGCAAGTTTTAGCGCGACTAGCCACGCTACTCAAGAAGAAAAAGTGCTCAATATCTACAATTGGTCTGATTATATTGGCACAGACACCATTGCAAATTTTGAAAAAGAAACAGGTATTAAAGTGCGCTATGATATTTTTGACAGTAGCGAAATATTGCACGCAAAACTGGTGGCTAGAAAATCTGGTTACGATATTGTGATGACTTCTGCCGACTTGGCGAAACAAGAAAGTGATGGCGGACTCATCCAAAAACTGGATAAAAAACTGCTCACTAATTGGAAAAATTTAGATCCAGTGATTTTAGCCAAACAAGAGAAGTACGATAAAGGCAATGCCTATGAAGTAGGCTGGATGTGGGGTTATACAACAGTGGGCATTAATGTTGATAAAGTAAAAAAAGCGCTAGGCACAACACCGATGCCAGAAAACGCATGGGACCTTGTGTTAAATCCTAAATACACTTCCAAGTTAAAATCATGTGGCATCTCGTTTGTCGATGCGCCTACTGAAATTTTCCCACTGACTTTACACTATCTTGGTAAACAACCTTTTAGCACCAATGCGGCCGATTACAAAGCTGCGTTTGATGTGCTGATGAAAGTGCGCCCTGATATTAAAAAGTTCGATTCTGCAGGTCAGCTTGAAGATTTAGCCACAGGTTCAGTGTGTGTGGTGTTTGGCTGGGTAGGTAATATCAACAACGCGCGGAATCGTTCCATAGAGAATAAATCACCACAAAATATTGAAGCGCTGGTGCCAAAAACGGGCGGCTTGATGTTTATGGATACCATGGCAATCCCTATTGATGCACCTCACGTGGGCAATGCGCATAAATTTATTAATTATATTCTACGTCCAGAAGTGCATGCGGGCATCACCAATACGGTGACTTATGCAAACCCTAACAAAGCTGCTACTCCGTTTGTAAACGCAGAGATTAAAAACAATAAATCCATTTATTTATCAGATGCAGATATGGCAAAATTGATTCCGCCAAGCAATATTGACGACAAAAAAATACGTCGTGTAAGAACCCGTTTGTATACTCAATTTAAAACTGGGCTTTGAATGCTTTAGGATTTATGTTTTTGTAACAGCAACAATGATTAGGAAATCACATGCTAACAAGAAGACATTTTATGCAACTGGCTACGGTTTTATCTGCCAGTACGCTCATCAAAACAGCCAATGCAGATGCCGTTGATGAGGTGTTGGATGCGATTGACGAGCATTTATCTGATGCGCCTGAAGTTAAAGAGGGCGGAAAAGTGAGAAAAAAAATGACGAATCGCAATCTTGGTGACCCAGTTGGTGATTGGCGGATGCCTGATGAATCTGAACCGCATCAGCGTACATGGATGGCATTTGGCGCTAATGAAGAAATTTGGGGTAAGGAGTTACTGCCAGAAGTGCAGCGTAACCTGGCTACTATCGCCATTGCTATTGCGAAATTTGAGCCAGTTTCGATGTTGGTGAGGCAGGAAGATTTTGATACCGCAAAAAAACTTTTGGGCTCAAAAATTGATTTGGTCATTTCACCACTTAACGATTTATGGATGCGTGACACCAGCGCAGTTTTTGTCACGAATAAGCAAGGCAAAAAAGCCGCTATTGATTTTAACTTTAATGGCTGGGGTAAAAAACAAGCATTTGAACAAGATTCCAAAGTTGCGCAATTGGTGGCAAATCAGGTGAAAGTGAATCTCATTGAAACCAAGCTGGTGCTTGAAGGTGGCGGCATTGAGGTAGACGGTCATGGCACAGCGATTATTTCAGAAAGTTGCGTACTCAATGAAAATCGTAACCCTGGCGTGAGTAAGGCGCAGTTTGAAAGTGAAATCAAAAATCTGATAGGTTTAAAGAAAATTATTTGGATACCAGGCATAAAAGGTATGGACATTACCGATGGGCATACAGATTTTTATGCGCGTTTTGCCAGTCCTGGTGTGGTGTTAGCAGGTTTCGATCCAGACCCAGATTCTTACGACAACGCTGTGACTTTAGCCAATATTGCTATTTTAAAAAAAGCCACCGATGCACAAGGTAAAAAGCTAAAAGTCATTACGCTAGAAGCGCCGTCTACAGTGCGCCCTAAATTCGAATCTAAAGAATATGCGGCGGGTTATATTGGCTTTTATGTGTGCAATGGCGCTGTCATCGCGCAAGAGTTTGGCGATAAACGTGCTGATAATGCAGCTAAGAAAGCACTGCAGCTAGCATTTCCAAACCGCAAAATTGTGCAGATAAATGTAGATGGTATCGCAGCAGGCGGCGGCAGTATTCATTGTACGACTCAACAAGAACCAAAAGCCTAACGGTGGAAATGCAAGCGCCATACTAAATGCCTTCTAAATTTTGTTTTAGCAATGCAATTTGCTTATCTGTTAGAGTCTGATTTTTCTTTGCAGAGATTAAAAAACTATCCTCAGCGCGATTGCCCAGCGTGTTAATTTTTGCATTATGCAAATCTATGTCGTGTTGTAAAAAAATGAACGCTACTCTAGCAAGCAGGCCAGGGCGGTCGCCAGCAACAATTTCAAGCGTATGATTAAACCCTTTTGCTTCAGCGCTAATTTTTACTTGCGTCGTAAAAGGCATGTGTTTTACTTGGCGGCTGACACGGCCTTCTAATGGCGTTTCTAACGCAATCACTGCAAGCAATTTTTCAGCTAACTCAGCTTCGATAAATTTTAATAAACCACTATAACTAACTGACTTACCTGATTGATCTAAAACAATAAAACTGTTTAGTGCATAGTCATGACTGGTGGTGTAAATTTTGGCCTGCACTATGTTATAGGCCATACGGTCAAAAAAGTTACAAATGCGCGCAAACAAATCATCTTGATCAAGCATATAGATCATCACTTGTATGCCATCACCTGTTGGGCTCAAGCGTGCGCGGACAATCGGTGTAGCAGTATAAATGTGTGGTGTTAGTAAGCGACTTTGCCAAGCGATTTCATCAGGCTCAAAACGCATAAAATAGGTTTCACCCACGTTATCCCATAAGTCTTGGTATGATTGTGCCTTAAGCCCGTATTTATTGAGTTTGAGTGCAGCTTCTTGTTGCCGCATTTCAATCGTTTGTTGCACGCTAAATGCCTCATCGTTTAACACGCGTTTCGTCGCATAGAATAGGCTTTCTAATAAGCGTGCTTTCCATGCATTCCAAACGATAGGACTGGTGCCACGAATGTCAGCCACAGTCAGCAAATACAAAGCAGTTAGCCGTTTTTCTGTTTTTACAAACTTTGCGAATTGTTCGATAATATTGGGGTCAGATAAATCGGATTTTTGCGCTGTGCTGGACATTTTAAGGTGCGATTCCACCAGCCAAGCGACTAAATTGGATTCTTCTTTGGGTAAATTATGCAGTTTGCAAAAACGCTTAGCGTCTTTTGTGCCTAATGTGGAATGATCGCCACCTCTACCTTTGGCGATATCGTGAAACAAGGCTGCAAGGTAGAGCAGGTGAGGTTTTTCAAATGCTGAGAATAGTTGGCTACATAGTGGAAATTCGTGCTTTAACTCAGGTTTGGCAAAGCGTCGTAAATTGGCCAGCACGTTTAAGATATGTTCATCTACGGTGTAGACATGAAACAAATCGTGTTGCATTTGCCCAACTATTTTGCCAAAAACGGGAATATATTGACCCAAAATACCGTAATTATTCATGCGGCGCAAGGTGTGATTGACACCATTTTTTTGAGATAATATATTTAGAAACAAGGTCTTATTTTCTTTTGAATCGCGAAAATCTTGATTCACAATTTTTTTCACGCGTTGTAGCTCGCGAAGTAGTATTGCGCTCATGCCTCTAAGTTCTGGGTGCAGTTGTAGCAATAAAAAGCTTTCTAAAATTGCACTAGGTTGAAATTGCAAAAGTTGCGCAGTTTTTGCATATAGCAAGCCATCTCTAGACTCAAAGCGCGCGTTAATAGAATTGATTACAGATTTATTTTTACTTAAAGTAGATTCTAATATCTTAAGGAGTATCTCATTGATTAAAATAATAAACTTAACGCTTCTATAATAGCTTTGCATGAGCTGCTCGCTGGCACGTTTATTGACAGTATTCACTAGGC
>JANNFN010000043.1:0-3506 GCA_031379885.1 Methylotenera sp. | reverse complement strand
TATTCGCTTGCAGGCTTAAAAGCGGCGTATAAGAATGAGGCAGCGATTCGTCAAGAAACATGGCTGATGGTTGTGCTGATTCCGCTTGGGTTTTATTTGGGTCACACCAATATCGAACGTATTTTGATGGTTAGCGTGACTGTATTGGTGTTTATTGTAGAGTTGCTAAATTCGGCCATTGAAGCGGCGGTAGATCATACTTCTATCGACCACCATGCACTGGCCGCACGCGCCAAAGATATTGGTAGCGCAGCTGTGATGGTAGCAATTATGTTGTTTTTATTGGTGTGGGGCTTGGTGTTGTTTGGCTAAAGTCTGCCTTACTTCAATACACTTAAATTCAGTGGAAGTTTAGCGCCCAACCATCTTGCGGCGTTAGTATGCGCATCAAGCTCGTTTGCTTGTACTGGGTGAATGAGCACGGAAAGCCCTTGTCGCAACGCATCTATAGTTGCCATTGCGAAGTTGATGTGCGACGCAGGAATATGCATCTCGAACATTGGCTTGGGGTGCGGACCGATTGGCATGGGAATTAACTGACCTTTGTAAGTGAGTTGCGGCAATTCTTTGATGATGTTTTCTCGCACCTGCTTAGCAAGCGCCATTTCATCTAGTGAAAAGTAAATATGGCTGTGATAGGTTTGTATCATTTCTTTTTTGCTCGGGGATGCGCGGCGTCATACACTTTGGTTAAATGTTGATAATCCAAATGTGTGTAAACCTGTGTTGTGCTGATATTGGCATGGCCGAGCATTTCTTGCACGGCGCGTAAATCGCCGCTACTTTGCAACACGTGCGTGGCAAAGCTGTGGCGTAACATGTGCGGGTGCACGCTTGAATTAATACCTTGCTTAACCGACCATTCTTTTAATCGATATTGAATATTCCGTGCTGAAATACGCCTGCCCTGCAAGCCAATAAACACGGGCTTACTGGAGGCATCATTTATTTTAATTTGAGTTCGGATTTGTAACCATTTTTGCATCGCATCCATGGCGTGGCTACCCATCGGCACAATGCGGGTTTTGTTACCTTTACCAGTGACCATTACCGTGCCTTCAGAAAAATCCAGCGCGTCGATATTCAAATTCACCACTTCACTTAATCGCAAACCTGAGGAATAAAATAACTCCAAAATCGCGTGGTCGCGAACACCTAAAATATCATCATCACCAATATCTACCAGCTTTACTGCCTGCTCAATGGATAGCGCTTGCGGTAAAGTTTTAGGTGATTTTGGCGCACGCAAACCGATGACAGGGTTATTGGTAAAGCCTTTGCGGTTGATTAGAAAATCAAAAAAACCGCGCCAACTAGAAAGCATGCGGGCGATGCTTTTGCCACTCAAACCTTTACTATGCAGGCTGGCGATGAAGCGGCGAATATGGTTGATTTGTAAGTCGTTAAGCTTAGTTGTGTCGGTTAATTTGATGAGTTGCGTAATATCTCTGGCATAATTTTCGCGGGTGAGCGTGCTTAGGCCGCGCTCAAAATTTAAAAACTCCAAATATTCTTTTAGAAAATCCACCTAATTAATTTAAATATAGCCTAACTTAAATCTAAATGTCGCGATAATGCGGCACTTAAAAGCTCACTAATTTTTGTGAGGAAATCGGTGCCCATTTCAGCAAAAAAGCGGTTTTCGTCATCACTGGCAAGTGCTAAAAAACCGATAGTTTGCTGCGAGCGTAAAGGAATGATGGTGAGCGAAGCCGCCGTTTCGATAAACCAATCTTCTGTGACAATTTCGGGTGGTTTGCCACAATAAGGCTGTAGCTGCGCAGCAACCCAAGTTTTGGTTTCTTCTGGCACTTCGCTAAAAACTAAATTTGTACGGTTTCTAGAATCGAGAGGGTTTGCCCAAATGCGCAAGCAAGTGTCACTTAACTCAAAATGTTCTGGCAAAAGGTCTGTTATTAGTTGCTCAATTTCGTCAAAATTTTTGGCTTTGTGCAACTCAATATTTAGTGCGTGAATTTTATTAGCAATGGCGTCATTATCTTTGGCATTCAACACCAGCTCGGAAAACATGGTTTCAAGCGCGTCAATTTTGTCGCGTTGTGCCAATTGTTGCCGCTCAGCCAATGAAATCGTGCCGCTACCATGCGGGCTGGGCAGGTGAATATCTGCCAGTAAATTAGCGTTTTGTTCAAAAAATTCTGGATGATTTTTTAAGTAAACTTTAATGTCATCTTCTTGCATTTTTGTTCCCTTAGATATTAATACTGCCTTCAAACACAATCTCTGCCGCGCCTGTCATCATGACGGCTTGGGTTTTATTATTCAAATCTACGCCTGCCCATTCAATGTTAAGTTTACCACCGCGCGTGTGCACCAGCACAGGCGTTTGCAATAACCCAAGCTGAATACCGCTTACTACCGCCGCGCAAGCACCCGTGCCGCAACTAAGCGTTTCGCCAGCACCACGTTCATATACGCGCAGTTTGATTTCGTGCGGATTTACAATTTGCATAAAACCTACATTCACCCGATGTGGAAAGCTGGCGTGAGATTCAATTTGTGGGCCGAGTTCCGCCACATTGGCGGTTTCCACATCGTCTACCAATATGACCGCATGCGGATTGCCCATACTAACTGCACAAACATCAATGGTTTTCTTGTGTAATGGCAGTACATATGTTTTTTGTTGTGTTTCTGCAATAAATGGAATGTTTGCAGGCTCAAATATGGGCGCGCCCATATTCACCGTGACTAGATTGTCGTCACGAAGTGTCAGCGTAATTAAACCACAAGCAGTTTCTACTTTAATTTCATGTTTCGCAGTCAAACCTTTTTCCACCACAAAGCGCACAAAACAGCGCGCGCCATTGCCGCATTGCTCTACTTCTCCGCCATCGGCGTTGAATATGCGATAACGAAAATCAACGTTGGGCGTAGTGGTTTTTTCTACGATTAAAAGTTGATCGCAGCCTACGCCGAAATTCCGATTTGAGATTTTTTTAATCTGTGCAGGTGTAAGTGAAATAGGCGTAGAAAAGCCATCAATCATGACAAAATCGTTGCCAGCGCCCTGCATTTTGGTGAATAGAATATTCATTTATTTAAAGATAAGTAACATAAATTTAATAATTAAAAGTTACGCTATTCTAACAAACTTATACCAACTATTTGCGCCAACTTGTTGATTTAAAGTGTACAATGCGCGGCTCGAAGTGATTTTCAATATTCCTTTAGCCTTTAGTGAATATTGTTTTACTTTTTTTAATGTTAATTTTTCAAGGCGCACTCATGAATCAATATCTTTTTACTTCAGAATCTGTTTCTGAAGGTCATCCAGACAAACTCGCAGACCAAGTATCCGACAGCATTTTAGATGCCATTTTGGCGCAAGATCCTACCGCGCGCGTTGCCGCAGAAACCCTTGCCAATACTGGCTTGATTGTGTTGGCTGGTGAAATTACTACGACTGCGAATGTTGACTATATTAAAGTAGCCCGCGATGCGATTAAACGCATTGGCTACGATAATACCGATTACGGCATTGA
>JANNFN010000186.1:0-20329 GCA_031379885.1 Methylotenera sp. | reverse complement strand
AGTCTGCATTTATCGTCTTTTTGTTCTGTCATTTAAATAATTTGAGGTAAATGTAAGTGATAGCTAGTAGCAAATACGCTATAAAGCTAATCAGTAGCAGCAACGCAGACCATTTGCTAGGTCTTGCCCAACTAGGCAATTCTGGCGCAAGTAAGCGATGATTGAGCAGATACAAAACCACAGGAAACATTACCGTGCCAGCAAAACCAATCACCGCGCTTAACAAAATCAAACTGCCAGGCGCATCCAATGTCATGGTGAAGCTCGTAATCACAGTAAGTAGTGCAAATACCGCAAAATACCAGCTCCTCATTGTATAAGCGCGCGCTTTTGGAAATAGCGTATGAATAATATCGGCCTGTGTGCGACTAACCGCATCCGCCGTCGCTAACCAGGTATCCGCCAAAAAGGCCGCCGCGATGACCAAAAATAAAGCTTTGCCGAATACGCCCCAACTCACTTCAAAAAATTGTGCTTGTACCACGGCAATCTCATATTCTTGTGGAATTAAACCTTTTGGGTAAAGTAGCGCCCACGCTAATAGGCACATCATTAAAGTCGTGAATAAATTACCCAAAATGCCAACTGAAATATCTAAAGTCAAAAATCGGCGCCATTGTAACCACAAAGCCCTATTTTCTGCATTATCTGCGGGAATCGCACCCTCAGTTGTTTCAACCTCAGTTTTATCGACAATAGCGCCAGTAATGCGCGGCATATTGGCTGCCATACCACTGCCTTTATCGCGTAGCCAGTAAGAATAAAACAATATCCAAAAACCACCCAAACCTGCAAACGTAATAGCAGTCAGTAATTTGGTTGCATCTTCCACCTGCCAATTAGTTGGTAGCGAAGTCGGCACTTGAATTAAGCCCACAACAAAGCTCGGTAAGGCGCTTATTACTTGGCTCTCAGAGCATGCCCAAAGCAAGCCAAATACCGTAATTAGTGCGACTATCTTCATAAAGTTTTCGATAAATTTATAAATATGTCGGCTTAAAAATACCGAAGCCGCAAACAGCGCAATAGTCGCGTAACCCCAAAATAGTGTTTGCGACTTTGCACTCCAGCCACTTGGAAAGTGCGTAAGTTCTGCTAGCGCAGTACCGCCAGCGCTTGCGAAAGCGCCAAACCACAAAAATGAAAGCGTCATCAACACCCATAAAAAGATGCCAAAATTTTTGCTTAAACGGAAGAAACCCTGAAAGATGCTCTCGCCTGTAAGCAAGGTATAGCGGCCAATTTCTAGACTGATGGGATATTGCAGTAAACACGCGGGAATGAGCAAAGCTAAAAAAGTGAGGCCGTATTTCGCAATCATATACGGCCACCAAATGAGCTCGCCACTGCCCTGCGCTAGTGCCATCCAGACAATGCCGGGGCCTAAGGCCACCCATAGATTTGGGAAAGCTGGTAAATTTTTTTGCGAGAATTTTAAAAAAGGCGAGTGCAAACTTAAGTCTTTTTAGGCTGTGGCTGATTGCTTTCGAGCGTCTTGCGATAAGCTGCTAAGGTCGCATCTGCATGCCCCATCACCGTATTGACAGTATAGCTACCAGCCTTATTCTGTGAGCCTGCTGGCATACCTGTCAAATATTCTATGCCTTCCAGTACATGGTCAATTGCCACGATATGAAATTTTCCAGCATTCACTGCATCAATAACCGCGCTATCCAACAGCAAATGACGCTTATTACGCTTAGGAATAATTACGCCCTGCTTACCGTTCAATCCAATCGCTTGGCACACTCTAAAGTAGCCTTCAATTTTCTCGTTCACACCACCAATAGGCATCACTTCGCCAAATTGATTCAGTGCGCCTGTCACCGCAATGCCTTGCTGAATCGGTAAATTCGCCATGGCAGAAAGTAAGGCAAATAGCTCAGCACATGAGGCAGAGTCACCTTCTACGCCATTATATTCTTGCTCAAACACGAGTGAAGCATTCAAACTTAGCGGCGCTAAATGGCTAAAACTGGCACTGAGCCAATTTTGCAGAATAAAAATGCCTTTATCGTGATTCGGACCGCTCATATTCACTTCGCGGTCTATGTTAATAACACCTTTTCCACCTGGGTGACAGCGCGCTGTAATGCGAATCGGCGAACCAAAGCTGGCGTCGCCCAACTCAATATGGGTAAGCCCATTCACTTGCCCCACGACTTCGCCCTGCACTTGAATCAATAGCTCATTGTCGATAATCGAATCACGAATCTGCTCTTCAAAATAACGGTTACGTGTAGATTTTGCTTGAATCGCCATTTGTACGTGCGCAGCTTCGACAACTTTGACATCACCAGCAAACGCCACACTTTCTAGCATTAAGCGCTCTAAAAAAGCAAAATTAGTGCTAATACGTGTTTGATCTTCTTCCAAACGCTGAAGCGCACCAATTAGGCCAGCAACGGCTTCTCGCGTGAAATGCGCACACTGATGTTGCACACATTTTTGCGCCACAAATCCAGCAATCGCCGCATAGTTTTCGGCATTGGCCAAAATACGTTCGGCAAATTCCACTTTGATGGGAAAGTGATTGAAAAAATCTGGCTGTTCATCTAAACAATCGTAAAAATCTTCACGCGTTGCAATGAGAACCAACTTTACTTGCAGAGGTAGAAGCGTGTTATTTGCCACGTAAGCAGTATTTTGCACACCACTACTCGCATCCTCAATTTGCAGTGTTCCATTACGCAGAAATCGATGCAGTTTTTCGATAGTTTGCGCGCCGTTTTGCTCATCATTAAGCAAATCGCGCAGATGCAACAACAACATGCCGCCATCCGCTTTATGCAGATTGCCCGCACGCAAACGCAAAAAGTTAGGTAATGCAGATGATTCAGAAGCACTTTCAAGCCCGCCGAATAAGGATTGTAGACTAGGGTCGTTATCATAAATCACCGGTTGCATTAAACCTTGCAGCTGGGTGTTTTGATTATCTACCAGCAAATTCACGCGAAAGCGCGCAAAAAAAGTTTCGTTAATTAAGCCTTCTAAATTATTATCTGCCTCACTGCCTGATGGCGGCTGCCATGCTGTTAAGTAAGCCAAGGTTTCTTGCTTTATTAACTTCAAGTATTGATTTAATGGCTCATTACAATCACTCAATGCACTTTCAAGTGATGCTATCTCTTTAGTCAGCCATTGCTCGGCTTGAGTCAGCATGGCCTGTTGGTTCTTCGCCGAAGCAAAACTAGGCATTTCTAACATCAATGCACGTGCAAAACTATCCATCTCAACGCGCAGTTTTTGCCCGGCACCTACTGGCAATTTAACTAGAGTTGGTTGATTCAACTGCTCAAAATCGTAAATTGCGACCAAATCGTAAAGCGAAAGCACACCAGTAAGTTGCGCTGATGATTTTTGTTTGGCAACCTCATGCATTGCGCTTTGCATCAATGAGCTGCGCCCGCTACCTTGCTCACCAAGCACAATCAAATTAAAACCGCTTTGGCGTAAATTTAAGCCAAATAAGGCAGCTTTTTTAGCCTCACTTTGTGCTACCCAGCCATGAATATGTGGTTGATAACCTATTGAATTACCTAGCAATTCAGCAGTTGTCTTAAACTTAAAATCGTCTAATGAAATAGAAGCGTTTAAATCGCTAGTTTGTAGTATTTGCATAGTTTTATATTAATTTTTAACTTTATTTTGCCAACGTGCTTTAGCAACGTCGTCAGACTGTTTTGCCTCAATCCAGCGCTCACCTTGATTGGTGGCCTCTTTTTTCCAAAATGGCGCACTGGTTTTTAAGTAATCCATGATGAATTCGCACGCGCTAAAGGCCTCGCCACGGTGCGCGCTAGAAACGGCCACCAGCACGATTTGATCCAATGGGTTTAGCGTGCCAACGCGATGAATAATCAAGCTGTCGATGATATCCCAACGTGCGCTAGCTTCACTTTCGATCGCCGCTAATGCTTTCTGAGTCATTTCAGGATAATGCTCCAGCGTCAGCGTGTTGATTGCGTTACCGTCATTCATGTCGCGTACTTGACCAATAAAACTCACCAGCGCGCCTATACTTTCTTTTTTAGTACTTTTATTTTTAGCATGCTCTGCAAGGCGCATGGATGTTAGCTCATGGCCTAGGTCAAAATCTTCTGTCTGAATGCGTACTGTCATTTTATTGCTTAACCGCCTGTGACTGGCGGGAAAAACGCCACCTCGTCACCCGCTTGAATTGCTGCCATATCGTCAACTAAAACATGGTTAATCGCTGCGCGAACCACTTGTTTGCCGTTGAACAAATTAGCCCAAACTTCACCCCGCAGTGACAACCAATTTTTTAGCGCAATTACCGTTAAAACATCCTTTGGCAACTCAACATTTTCTGTTGAGTAATTGACAGCCTCTTTAATTCTTGCAAAATATAATACTTTTATATTCATATAGTTAAAATTTATTATTAATCTAGTTTATCATCATAATTGTCATCAATGACATCCAACAAATCCATTGCTTGCTGAGTCAATTCAACGCGTTCAATTTGCTTAAATCGATTGGATATTTTTTGGCTGCTGACATGCACATCCTGGGCATTTTCATGTGCTTGGCGAATGTTGTCTGCTAATTTTTTCATTCGCACATCAAAGCGCTCGAAGTCTTTGCTCAGCTTGCCCAGCTCGTCTTTAATAATATGCACTTGTTTGCGCATTTCAACGTCTTTAAGTACGGCACGCGCGGTATTAAGCACTGCCATGAGCGTAGTTGGCGAAACCAGCCACACGCGCTTAACCATGGCGTAATCAATAATCTCAGGATGATACGCATGGATCTCAGCAAACACTGCTTCGGCGGGAATGAACATCACCGCGCCATCACTCGTCACATTCGGGATTATATATTTACTAGAAATGTCATCCACATGTTTTTTAATATCGGCTTTAAACTGTTTTTCAGCTAGCTTCTGCTCAGCATCACTCAAATTACTATCAAACATTTTGTGATAGTTTTCTAGCGGAAATTTACTATCAACCGCGACTGTTCCTGTCGGCTCTGGCAGAAATAAGGCGCAATCAACACGTGTACCATTTTCAAAACTATGCTGCATGCTAAAGCTACTGGCTGGCAACACATTGCGTACTAAACCTTCTAATTGAACCTCGCCATAAGCACCGCGACTGCGCTTATCGCCAAGCAGTTCCTGCAGGCTGACCATGTTCACCGTCAAGCCATCAATCTTCTTCTGTGCCTCGTCAATGGTGGCAAGGCGCTCCATCACGCTAATAAACGTTTCGTTGGTCTTTTTAAACCCTTCGTCTAACCTCTCGGATACTTTTCCACCAATTTCTTCCAGTCTCGCATCGACAATTTTACCTAAACTTTCAACACTTAGCGTAAGTGTAGTGGTGGCTTTTAGCATGGTGTCATTGATCAGAGATTGCTGCGATTTCCCCTGCTCACTCAAGGTTTTGTGCAAAGTTTCCAGCACTGCTTCTCGTGTTTGCGCTAAGCTGGAATTTTGTGCGAGCTGCAAGGCTTGCATAGCATCACGCGTAGCTTGCAACTCGTTAGAAACTGAAGATTTAAGCTTCTCACCGCTGTCCTGCGAGGCAGTATTTAAGCGGTCTCCCAGCTTATTTAAGCCATCGTTCAAATCCAATAACATGGCGCGATGCTTTTCTTCTAATTGGCTTAATAATACACTATTTTTACTATTCGCAACTTCGCGCCATGCGAGCCAAACCAGCAAAAAAATCGCTAAAATTAAAAGTGGGACTATAATTTCATTCATGCTGGTCATTATAAACTACAGAAAGCTTTAATCCTTACAATTAAGCACCACTATGACTAAACTCAAACTCATGCTCGGCCAATGGCTGGCCAACCTCACGCGTAAATTAAAAAATAATTTTTACATTTACCTTGCTACCTTGTTTACCTTGTTAGTTTTACTAGATGCCGGCGTGTTTCACGTAGGTGAAAAAATGCGCGATAAGTCTTTCGATTTTATGGTGCAACACCGTGTTTTTCAGCCCAAAGCTGATAAAGATATTGTCATTATAGATATTAATGAAGCCAGCTTAGCGACCTTTGCCAAAGAATACGGTCGCTGGCCTTGGCCACGCCAAGTGCTGGGCGAGTTTGTAGAGAATATAGAAGCACAAAAACCCAAAGCCATCGTGTTCGATATCGTGTTTTCGGATGCTGATATTTATAACGCCGATAGCGATACTTACTTTAACGATGTGATTGCAGGCTCTGATAACACTTTTTTTCCTATTTTGCGGCTAGACATCTCGCAAGATAGCCTAAGTAAACTCAAATTTGCGCAAATACCAGGTTTAACCGCCAGTCCAGAAGCTAATAAAGATGCCACTATTGCGGCAGTTCTTCCTCACTTTGAAGGAGCGCTAAAAGCTAATCGCCTTGGCACGCATAACGTTAACCCTGACAGCGACGGTATTGTGCGTGAATACCGCATGTTTTATGATGATTACGGTTGGCGCCTGCCTTCTTTACCTTTAATTTTAGCGCAGTTTAGTGGTGCAAAAAACACTGAGCACTTGCCAAAAGATATGCTGGTAAATTGGCGTGGCAAGCCATTTACATACACCTACGCCACATTTAGCGATGTGTTTACTGATTTAGCCAGTAAGGTTAAAAAACGCCCGCAAGACGAATTTACTAATAAAATTGTGATTATTGGCTCAACGGCATCAGGCTTGTTCGATATTAAAGCCACCGCCATGGACAAGCAGTTTCCGGGTGTAGAAATACTGGCAACTGCTATCGATAATGCCAAACATGACGATTATCTAAAAGTCTGGCGTGGTAAAGCCTCTTATATTTTGATGAGCTTGCTAATGATTTGGGCAACTACACTCGCATTTTACTTTAAATTAGACCGCGATAGATTTAACTCACTCTTTACTGGCGGCCAAATTGGCTTACTAGTGCTTTCCTACGCTGCTATTAACCTCAGCAACACCTATTTAGACCTCACAGCACCGATTTTATGGGCGGTGGCCTTGTTTGGTGTTGCCAAAATCTACGCACTCGCCACAGACCGCGCACTACAGCGCTGGCTAGCTTTTGGTATTAAATCGGATGCAGCTGAATCATCTGCGCTCATCATGCCAATATTGGTGGAAAGCGACGAGCCACTTAGTGATGCTTTACTAAAAAAATTTAAACGCGAAATTGAGCTAAGCAGCAAAACGCCCAACAATATTGAAATATTACACGGCACACAAAGCGGTATTTGGGGTTTGTTTGGCGATATGGTGGTAGTCAGTTGGATTTTTGCAGGCAACAAACCCGAATATGGCGCTGCGGCAAAACAGGATGCACAGAATATCGCCACCCAACTCACAACTTTAATCGAACATTTAGGTCTACCAACCAGCACCATCACGCGTTATGCCCTGCATGAAGGCAAATTGGTGAATCAAACCAATCTAGCTCCGCAGTGGCGCATGTTATTTGCACAAGCGGTGATTAAATTAGAGCACGAACAAAATATGAAGGATTTAGCATGAAAATTTATTTAAAAACGCTCATACTCATTAGCCTAGCAAGCCCTATTATAGCGCTTGCTGGTGATGCTGGCACCGCTTTAAAAATGGATAGCCTTCGAGCCGAACCTTATGCTGATGCCAAAACAGTGGGCAGCCTCAATAAAAATGATAGCGTAGATATTCTGACCAAAAAAGGTGCTTGGCTACAGGTTAAAACCAAAAAAACGACTGGCTGGGTGCGATTACTTTCGGTAAAGCGTGGTGGCGCATCAAAAAGTAATAGCGGTATAACGGATGTAGCTAGCGGCCGCACTGGCACTGGTAAGGTAGTTTCTACCACAGGCATTCGTGGTTTAAGTGCAGAAGATTTAAAGTCTGCCAAATTTAACGAAGCTGAGATGAAAAAAATGGAAAGCCATATTGTAAGCCCAAGTGACGGACAGAGTTTTGCCAGCGCAGGCGGCCTGAACGCCATGAAAATGGCGTATTTGAAAGGAGTTAAATAATGAAAAAAATATCATCTGCCTTATTATTGAGCTTACTTGTTTCCACTGGCTTAGTTGCAAGTTCGGCCTACGCGCTCGATTTAGGTAAAGTGTTAGAAGATGCCGCCAAACAGAAGATAGAGGAGGTCAAAAATGGCGAAAAAACAGAAGTTGAAGCTACAAAACCTGCCGAAACACCTGCCCCTAACGCTGCTCCACAAGCCAATACTGGTGGGGCTTCTAGCCCAACGGCTGAAGTTGCTGTTGCGCCTGAAGTAAAAGAATTTAACTGGAAAAAACCCAGCAAAGAAGAGGAAATCGCACTCGGCCGCGAAATCACGGGCAGTATTTTAGGTGCCGCACCTTTGGTGAAGGACGAAGCGCTGCAACAATATGTGAATAAAGTTGGCCGTTGGGTCGCCAGCCAATCGGAGCGCGCAGATTTGCCTTGGAAATTCGGCGTGATTGAAAGCGCCGATTTAAACGCGTTTGCTGCGCCAGGCGGTTACGTGCTCATTACCAAGGGTTTGTATCAAAAATTAAGCAACGAGGCGCAACTGGCGGGCGTGCTAGGCCACGAGATTGCTCACGTGGTTAAAAAACATCAGCTTAAAGTTCTACAAAAACAGCAATTACTCAATATTGGCGCAGGAAAATTAAGTGATTTATTTGGTAAAAATGATAAATTAGCCAAAAAAGCGATTAGTAGCGGAGCAGAAATTAGCGCGCGTAGTTTAGATAAAGATGCAGAATTTGAAGCCGACCGCATGGGCATGGTATTGGCTGCTCGCGCTGGTTACGATGCCTTTGGCATAGCAGAAGTACTACAAACAATTGGCCAAACCAACAAATCTGATAGCAGCGTTGCGCTATTGTTTAAAACACACCCTGCGCCAGACGAGCGCTTAGCAAAATTGGGTGATAGCGCAGGCAGCACATTGGACAACGTAAAAGCTGGTAAAACATTAGAAAATAGATTCTATAAAATGCATTAAAAAATAAATTCAAATTTTTTATTTCCCATATGATTCATATCAATCTATAATAAATATCATGCAAACAAAGGGATAGATAGGGGATTGACTGTGAAAAAACTCTTAACTTCTTTATTATTACTGGCAACCTTCTCGATTGCTGGATTAAACAGCGCTCAGGCGAACACCGTCAACTTTAGCGGTACCTTTAACAGCACTGGCGACAAGGAAATTTTTAAACTACATTTACCCACCGCCTCTACAAATAACTTACTCCTTGCCTATTATATCGGCCTTGACCCAATTTTATTTTTATTCGATCAGACTGGCCACAATCTTGTGGCTTTTAACGACGATATTACCGATTTCGACTTAAGTGCGCGCATACAAACCTTGCTACCAGCTGGCGATTACTTTCTAACCTTAACTCGATATAGTTTTTACCCGACTTCTATTTACAGTCAATTCCCCGACGTATTACTCGAAACTCCTGAAGCTTGGTCACTTGATTTTACAACAGATGCTGAAGACGCTACTATTAAGGTCATACCGTTGCCTAGCGCTTTTTGGCTGTTTGGTACAGCGTTAATTATGTTTGCCTTAAAACGTAGACGCTTCTAAAAAACACTGTTTAAATTAAATCATACGCTCGCAATTCGCTTTTTATGTAAGCGTAGTAAATAGGTGCGGCGACAATGCCTGCAATGCCAAAAACCGCCTCCATTAGCAACATAGTAATCAATAGCTCCCATGCATTGGCACGTATCTGGCCACCTACAATGCGTGCATTTAAAAAATACTCTAACTTATGAATCACCACCAAATACGCTAAAGAAGCTATTGCTATTGCTAGCGATTGACTCAAGCTTACTATCACAATAATCGTATTCGAAATCAAATTGCCTGCCACAGGGATTAAGCCCACCACAAAGGTAATAGCAATCATAGTTTTTACTAATGGCAAGTGCACTCCTAGCAAAGGCAAAATCACCACTAAATACACACCTGTGAAAAATGCATTAATTGCAGCAATGCGCACCTGTGCAAAAACTATGCGCTTAAAAGCATTCCCAAACATGTCTGCGCGCTGTGCCATTGCGCGTGCAAACGGCTTATAATGCTCATCCTTGGTCGCATCGCGTAGCGCCACCATACCGCCCACAATCATCCCGATAAGCACATGTGCAGTGATACGCCCCGCTTCTTTACCCACGATTTGTAGTTCGCCAGCGTGGGCACGCAACCAAATTGTGGCTTCTTCTTTAAAGGTAATAGCATCGGCGGGCAGGCGTTCTAATATCCAAACGGGAAGCACCTTGCGTGAGTCTTCGATAATTTGCGCCATTTTAGCTAACAATACCGTCAAACTACCTGATTCTGACCGAAAAAATGCGACCAATCCTGCACCCACCAGACTCAACAAGCCAACAATAATCACTGTTAACAATGCGATTGCGATCAGTTTGGGACGCTGACCTGGAAACCTGCGTGCAATGTATGGCGTGAGCAAATGGATAAGCTCATATACCAACAAACCAGCTAAAAGCGCAGGCAGCAAGTGATATTTCAACACCATTACCATCGCCACACCAATCAGTATCCAGGCGGAAATATCGTATTTATTGGCGCTTGAGACACTATTTTTTTGCATAAAACCTTTTATAGAATACCTAGCACTTAATTAAAACGTTGTGTAAATTGCTGCACCTGATTGACTGGCAGTTTAACAACAAAATGCGCGGCATCATCAAATTTTTTGCTCAACACTTCGCCATTTAGTTTGATTAATTCGCGCGTTAATTCATTAACTCGCTTGAAAGAGGTAGTGATATTGATTTGCTGCATTTCAACAAACGCACTGATTTTAGCGGCATCTAAAGCCATCTTAGCAGTACCGCCATAGGCACGCGCCAAGCCGCCAGTGCCTAAGTTAACGCCGCCATAATAGCGGATCACGCCTACAGCAGCGTTAATCAGTTTTTGTCCTTCGAGCATCTGCAAAATAGGTTTTCCTGCAGTGCCACTGGGTTCTCCCGCATCGGAAAATCGTGGAATAATGCCATCCACTGTTTTAATGCGGAAAGCATACGCTAAATGGCTTGCGCTCTGGTTTTTTGCTGCGATAGCACGTAAAAAAATAGCGACTTCATGTTCACTTTCACAATGCGCCACCCAAGCAAAAAAGCGTGATTTATTGATGGTTTGTGCGGCAGCACCAGACTTTTCTATCGTAAACATTTATGACAAACCTGTGATATTGCCGTCACCATTCACGCCTATGTGCTTGCTAGCAGGCGTTTTAGGCAAGCCAGGCATGGTCATCATTTTTCCACAAATCGCAACAATAAAACCAGCTCCACGCGAAAGGCGTAATTCTGCAACTTCTAGTGTATGGCCAGTTGGCGCACCACGTAGCGTTGGGTCACTAGAAAACGAATATTGTGTTTTAGCAATACACACAGGCAAATGGCCATATGTCCGCTGAAGCGCATCCAGTTTAGCTTGCGCAGCAGGGCTATAAGTCACATTGGACGCACCATATTGTTTTTTGGCAATAGTTTCTATTTTTTCGAGTAGTGGCATTGCATCTGCATAAAGCAATTTAAATGCAGATTTACTTTCTGCCAGCGTACGCACTACTTCATGCGCCAGTTCAGTCGCACCTGCGCCACCTTGTGCCCAATGTTTGCACACAATTGCCTTAGTTCCCAACTTTTCAACTGCTGTTTTCAGGGCATCTATTTCTGCTTGCGTGTCAGTGTAAAAGTGATTAATAGCTACAATTGCAGTTAAACCAAAATTCTCATGTAAATTGTTAATATGTTTTATTAAATTATTGATTCCATTTAATAATGTTTTAATATTTTCAATATTTAAATCTGCCAATTCACAGCCACCATGGTATTTAAGTGCGCGCACGGTGGTCACAATCACCACCACATCGGGCTGCAAATTGGCTTTGCGACATTTAATATCAATAAATTTTTCTGCACCTAAATCAGCGCCAAAACCCGCCTCGGTTATCACATAATCAGCTAGCTTTAGCGCGGCTTTGGTTGCCACTACCGAATTACAACCATGTGCAATGTTAGCAAATGGCCCGCCATGAATAAGTGCAGGTGAGTGTTCTAATGTTTGCACCATATTTGGTTGAAACGCATCTTTTAACAAAGCCGTCATTGCTCCCTGCGCCTCTAACTGCCTAGCCAATATTGGCTCTCCAGCCATGTTTGTGGCAACCTGAATCTCACCCAAACGTGCTTTTAAATCGTCAAGATTTTCTGCCAAACAAAATATCGCCATCACTTCACTTGCCACGCTAATATCAAAGCCCGTGCTATATTCAAACTCCTGATTAATGGTCACTTTTCGCAAAGCGCGATCGTTCGTATCTAGGCAGCGCCGCCAACTAATTTCTTTAATATTCAATGTATTACCATGATAGATATGATTATCAATCAATGCTGCAAGCAAGTTATTGGCACTGGTGATGGCATGAAAATCACCCGTAAAGTGCAAGTTGATATTTTCCATCGGCACCACTTGAGATAGACCACCACCAGTTGCGCCACCTTTCATGCCAAACACGGGACCAAGCGATGGCTCTCGTAGGCAAGCCAGCGCTTGTTTAGTACTTTTTTCTTGCCTAAAGGCATGATTCAGCGCATCTGTCAGGCCAATGGTGGTGGTTGTTTTACCCTCGCCAGCAGGTGTGGGGCTAATGGCGGTGACTAAAATGAGTTTGCCATTGGCGTTTTTTTGAAGTTTTTTTATACAAGTTGGGCTTAACTTGGCAATTGTATGACCATAGGGAATTAAGTCAGTTGACGAAACACCAAGCTTTTTTGCGATATCCGAAATCGGCTTAAGCGTTGCGACTTGGGCGATTTCGATATCGGTTAACATGAATTATTTACGGCCTCCAAAAATAGAGCCAAGCACACCTCGAATAATGCTGCGGCCAAGCTGTGAACCTATCGCACGAGCAGTAGATTTTGCTGCACTCTCTAAAATTGAATCTGAACGGCTATTTTTTTTACCACTTAAAACTCCGCCCCAATCAAAACCTTTACCTTCTTCAGGCGCATCTTCTGCAGCTTGTTCTGAAGCGCGTTTTTTCAGGATTTCGTATGCAGACTCTCTATCAACTTGCTTCTCATAAAAGCCGCGCACAACCGAACTATTCACAACTGCAGCGCGCTCCGCATCTGTTGCAGATCCTATACAGCTTTGCGGCGGACAAATAAATGCGCGTTCCACGGGTGTTGGAATACCTTTTTCATCTAAGAATGAGACCAAAGCTTCGCCTACGCCCAGTTCGGTAATTGCAGTGGCTACATCTACTTTTGGATTGCTTCTAAATGTCTCAGCCGCTGATTTAACTGCTTTTTGATCGCGTGGCGTGAATGCTCGTAAGGCATGCTGGACGCGGTTGCCCAACTGGCCAAGTACAATATCTGGGATATCTAACGGATTTTGACTGACAAAATACACGCCCACACCTTTAGAGCGAATCAACCGAATCACTTGTTCAATTTTCTGCATTAAAGCTTGTGGCGCATCGGTAAACAGTAAATGCGCCTCATCAAAGAAAAATACCAGTTTTGGTTTTTCCAAATCGCCCACTTCTGGCAGCTTTTCGAACAACTCTGAAAGTAGCCACAGCAATAGCGTTGCATAGACGCGCGGCGAATTAAATAACTGGTCAGAGGCCAATATATTAATGACACCGCGACCTTGGCTGTCGGTTTGCATCAAGTCATCCAAATTCATGGCAGGCTCGCCAAAAAACAAATCGCCACCTTCAGTTTCTAACTGCAACAATGCGCGCTGAAGTGCACCCACACTGGCCGCCGAGATGTTGCCATATTCCGTTTGATATTCTACAGAATGTTCTGCCGCATGTTGTGACATGGCACGTAAATCTTTTAAATCCAGCAGCAGCCAACCTTTATCATCGGCAATTTTAAATATGGAGTTAATCACACCGCCCTGCACATCATTCAAATTAAGCATGCGCGCAAGCAGTAAAGGGCCCATCTCAGCCACAGTAGTGCGCACTGGATGGCCTTTTTTGCCGAATACATCCCAAAAAGTCACTGGCGAAGCTTGCGCTTTGAAATCAGTTAATCCAAGCTGCGCAACCCTCGCGTCTACCTTCGGATTGCCGCCCCCCGCTTGCGACATACCCGATAAGTCGCCTTTTACATCAGCCATAAAAACTGGCACGCCAAGTGCGGAAAAGCCTTCTGCCAAAGTTTGTAAAGTGACTGTTTTACCAGTACCAGTTGCGCCAGCAATCAAGCCGTGTCGATTGGCCATTTTGGGTAAAATATAGAGAAAATTTTCTGCTTTTGCAATGCGAATTGGATTCATGTTCTGCCTAACTTATTTGAGACTATCTATTGTACTTATTACCGCTTGTCGCGTGTTTGTAATTTGATTGCTAATCAGTAATTCTGCTTGATTATCTTTTTCGAGAGCTTCCCAGTTATTTTGCCAATCAATATAAAGCGTTTCTCCCGCTTTTTTTGCTTCTGGTTTTAATAAACGCCTTAAATCGCGAATCATAATGGCATGTTTCCAGCCATCAATAGGGTTTCCACGCGCATTATCGGCCTCAAAATGCGCATAATTCACTATAGTTTGTAGCTCACCCAAGTCACCAAGCACTTCAAAAGCCGCTTTACGCATATTGTCGTTAATTTCGTTTTGGTGATCACGCCAAGTATTATAGGTAATGCCAGACAAGGCGGTAATTAAGCTAATAAGCGCTACCGTATTGGTTTTAAGCTGCCTAATAAACCATGCCTGATTGAGCCATGTGCGATTAAACCAGCGCGGCTTAAATTTAAATGCCATCCAATCTCACTTTTTTATATTTCTCCGCGTCGCGCTTTATCGATGAGAATAATCAGCGCATCCTCAAGTTGCTGCGCAGACTTTTTAGCACGTTCGGTAGGGTTTTTAATGCTTTTTAAATCAAAAGATGGGCGATCTAAGCCAATGAATAATCTAAGTTTTTTATTGGCATCAGGCTTTTCGTAAAGTGCAATACGACATGGCGCGAACACCAGAAACTCAGGGTGATCTAAAAAAATATCCGTCCCCATACTGAGATTACAAAATGAATGTACCTCTTTGATGCCTTGCGGATCAATCCCGCGCAACTTAATGTGCTCTCCAATAGGGAAATTGGCAGGATTAACGAAATTCATGCCCTCAGACACTATTTTTAAACTGTCTACCACGTCTTGATAGCTGACGCCGTCATTCACAGCAACTTCGTAAATTGCGCTATTAAAATCGATTTGAGGCATGTCGCCAGTAGCCGCATGGATATTGGGTTGCAGGCCAGCGCTTTTACATGCGCTGAGTAGCAAAATAATGCTTATTAAAATGACTTTTAACCACATGGCAAAACTCCAACTAACCTGAGCGATATACTTTCAACGCCTCATCTACTGCCCGACGGTCAAATTTTGGCGCCAACAGTTCGATAAAGCCATAAATATAGCCTCGCAAAAATGCATCTTTGCGCACACCCAAGTAAGTTGTGCTAGGTGGAAACAGATGACTGCAATCCAAACGTACTAAATCCTTATCGCGCTCTCCGTCATAGGCCATATTTGCTATCAAACCTACGCCCAAACCCAAACTAACGTAAGTTTTAATGACGTCAGCATCAATAGCGCTAAGCACCACATTGGGCATGACGCCCGCATCATGAAATACTTTTGACACGATAGTGCTGCCAGTAAACGCAAAGTCGTAAGTAATCAATGGAAAACTGGCGATTTTAGCCAAGGTCAGTGGAACAGCATTAATCAAGCGATGCCCTTTTGGTACTACAAGGCAGCGATTCCATTCATAACATGGCAAACATAATAATCTATCATCTAAACTAATCGCCTCAGTAGCAATGCCAATGTCTGCTTCGCCGCTGGCCACCTGCGCGGTCACTTGGCTCGGGTTGCCTTGGTGAATATTAAGTTTTACGTTAGGGAATAATTCCATAAATTGCTTAACCGCTGACGGCAATTTATAGCGTGCCTGAGTATGCGTGGTAGCAATGGTGAGTGTGCCAGTTTCGACTTTGCTAAACTCGTCGCCTACACGCTTGATATTTTGCATCTCGAGCATCACAGTGGCTGCGAGCTTTACGATGTGGCGCCCTGGCTCAGTAATGCCTGTTAAACGCTTACCGTTACGCTGAAAAATCTGCAATTTAAGTTCGTCTTCTAGCATTTGAATTTGCTTGCTGACGCCTGGTTGAGAAGTATGTAACGCCTCAGCCGCCGCAGATATACTCAAACCCTGACGTGCCACTTCGTGTATGTATTTCAATTGGTGAAGTTTCATGTAAAACCTCTAGTGTGAAAATAATCAAATAATTTATCTATATAAGTAAATAATATACCAAAATAAGAATTTGGTATTAAATAATTATATTAATACCTGATATATTACGCGCCTAAATAATTTTTATGGTTAACTCACCTTGGATTTTGCATATTACATTGTGGCTGGTTTTGCCGTAGGGCTTTTAGTCGGGCTCACTGGCGTGGGCGGCGGCTCTCTCATGACGCCTATTTTACTGATATTTTTCAATGTCAAAGCCGCCGTTGCAGTAGGTACAGATTTATTATATGCCTCCATTACTAAGACGGCGGGCATTTTTGCGCACGGAAAACTGGGTAATATCGATTGGAAAATCGTACGTTTACTGGCTTACGGCAGTACTCCCGCTGCGATTATTACCACGCTGTATTTAAGAAATGCTGATGTTGCATCTGACGCCACGGTTGCAAACATCAAATTTTGGCTTGGAATCGCACTGCTACTTACTTCTTTATCTGTGCTCTTTCGCAATCAACTTGCACAATTATCTAAAAAAGGACATTGGATTAACCCTCAATATACGCCAGCACTCACCATTATTTTGGGCTTAATTTTAGGTTTTCTAGTCACATTAACATCAGTTGGCGCAGGCGCTTTGGGGGTGACTGCTTTGCTGATTCTTTATCCCAAAGTAGCCATCACCAAGATTGTGGGTACCGATGTTGCCCACGCGGTACCATTGACGCTGGTGGCAGGTTTAGGCCATGCCAGCTTAGGCACTGTTGATTATGGTTTACTAGGTACTTTACTTATTGGTTCGATTCCTGGTATTTGGATTGGTAGCCATTTAAGCTCAAAAGTAGCAGAGCATTGGGTACGCACCCTACTTGCACTTATTTTAGTGTATGTTGGCCAAAAATTGGCATTCCCGCAATTAAATCAATTGCTTGGCATTGCTGTTTTATTATTTTTAATAGCTTACAAGCAATTGGGTTTAAGAAAAACCTAAGCAAAAATAGGCTTTTAGATTAAAATAGCGGGTTAGGCTTTTTAGCAAGAAAAACTATGTACAAATACGACGAAATAGATCAAAGAATAGTGGACGAGCGTGTCGCGCAATATCGCGACCAAACACGTCGCTTTTTAGCTGGAGAATTGACTGAGGACGAGTTTCGTCCATTGCGTCTGCAAAATGGTCTATACATTCAACGCTACGCACCTATGCTACGTATCGCAGTGCCTTATGGCATGCTATCTAGCAAGCAATTACACAAACTTGGCGACATCGCCAGCAAGTATGATAAGGCGTATGGCCATTTTAGTACGCGGCAAAATTTACAATTGAATTGGCCCAAACTCGAAGATACGCCTGACATCTTGGCCGAGCTTGCCACGGTGGAAATGCATGCGATTCAAACCTCTGGTAACTGTATCCGAAACATTACTACTGACCAATTTGCTGGTGTAGCTCCAGACGAAGTGATTGACCCACGCGCCATGGCCGAGGTTTTACGTCAATGGAGCACGTTTCACCCAGAATTTGCACTATTACCTCGCAAATTCAAAATTGCTGTTTCTGGTACCAAAGAAGACCGCGCGGTTATCCAAGGTCACGATATTGGCCTAGAATTTTATCTCGACGCACAAAATAAAGTAGCCATTAAAGTGTGGGTGGGCGGTGGCATGGGACGTACGCCGATATTGGGTCTAGTGATCCGTGAGCATTTAGAATGGCAACACGCGCTGACTTACTGTGAGGCAATTGTACGTGTATATAACCTGCACGGCCGTCGCGACAATATGTATAAAGCACGCATCAAAATTTTGGTTAAAGCGCTTGGCATCGATGAGTTTAGAAATCAAGTGGAAGCTGAATGGGCGCATTTGAAAGACGCGCCAAATACCATTACAGAAGCCGAACTGACGCGTGTTAGCAAGCATTTTGAAGATATGCCTTACGAAACATTACCTACCCACAACGCCAGTTTTGATGCTGCACTCAGTAGCAACACGGCTTTTGCAGCGTGGGTAAAACGCTGCGTGCATCCACATAAAACTACAGGTTACCGTGCTGTTACGCTATCTCTTAAACCTCACGGCAAAGCGCCTGGTGACGCCAGTAGCGAGCAAATGCATGTGGTTGCAGATTTGGCTGAAAAGTATAGCTTCGCCGAGTTACGTGTTTCGCATGAGCAAAATCTAATCTTAGCCGACGTGAAACTGAGTGACCTATTTGCTTTGTGGGAAAAAGCGCGTGCCAATGGCCTAGCAACCCCAAATATCGGGCTTCTCACCGATATTATTTGCTGCCCAGGTGGTGATTTTTGTTCACTTGCCAACGCTAAAAGCATCCCGATTGCGCAAGCAATTCAAATGCAATTCGACAATTTGGACTATTTACACGATATCGGCGACATTGAACTCAACATCTCTGGCTGTATGAACGCTTGCGGCCATCATCACGTCGGCCATATCGGTATTTTGGGCGTAGATAAAGACAGCGCAGAGTTCTACCAAGTATCTATTGGTGGCAAGCAAGGCAATGACGCCAGCCTAGGCTCTGTGATTGGCCCATCGTTTGCCGCGGAAGAAATGCCAGGCGTGATTCAAAAACTCATCGATGTGTATATTAAAGAACGTACGCCAGAGGAGCGTTTTATCGATACTGTGCGCCGCCTAGGTGTTGCACCGTTTAAAGCGCATGTATACGCAAAAGACGAGGTTGCCGCATGAGCAACTTAATTCAGTTAAAAGATAGCATCGCGCACGTTGTTGACGACGAATGGACGCTAGTCAATTTGCCTGAAAGCCAAGCAGAACAGCGCGTTCAGGCAGGTAAAGTTGTCTTATTTAAACTCACAGGTGAGCAAACCGTCACACCCGAGCAAATTGCCGCTACAGAAATCCCTGCTACTGGCAAAATAATCGTGCCACTCACGGTATTTATCGCAAAAAAAGATGCCCTTGCAAGCCGCATAAATACTGGCTCTACAGGCATATGGTTAGATACGCATGAAACGCTTGAAAGCTTAATTTCTGCAATTGACGACATTAACAAACTGCCTATCATCGCGGTGCATGTAGAACGCTTTGCTGACGGTCGTATTTTCTCGCTTGGTACACTTTTGCGCACGCGCTACGGCTATAAAAATGAGTTGCGAGCATTTGGCGACGTGCTAAAAGACCAGTTATTTTTTCTTAAACGCAGCGGTTTTACTAGCTTTGATATTCGCGCCGATCGCTCTGCTGAAGATGCAATCACCAGTTTGCACGATTTTAGCCAGCCCTACCAAGGCGCTGTAGATGAGCCGCGCCCCGTGTTTCAGCGTTATAACAGGACGGCCTAAATGTCGGGTGAAGTTAGCATGTTAAAGCCAACAGCCAGCAATCCGGCCACAAACCCCGTGCTCACTGAAGCACTTGTCGCGAGTGTGAAATTAAAATCGGCCGAAGTGTTAACGTTGTTAAAAAATGCAACAGCTGAATTAAAAAACATCACTTTCGCTAATAGTTTCGGTGCTGAAGACATGGTGCTGACAGATATTATTCTTAAAAATCAATTAGCTATTGAGATATTTTCACTCGATACTGGCCGCTTGCCAGCTGAAACTTACGATTTAATGGCTGAAACTGAAAATCATTACAAAACCAAGCTCAACATTTACTTTCCCCAAGCGCAAACGGTTGAGTTTTATGTAAAAAAACATGGCATTAACGCTTTTTACGAATCGATTGATCTACGCAAAAGCTGTTGCCACATGCGTAAAGTGGAGCCATTACAACGCGCTCTAAAAGGTAAAGCAGCATGGGTAACTGGTATGCGCGCGGCACAAGCAACAACGCGCGCTAGTTTGCCCGTGCGCGAATATGACGAAGCTAACAAGCTTGAAAAATTTAATCCATTAAGCGATTGGGCGGAACAAGAAGTTTGGACGTATATTCGCATGAATGAAGTGCCTTTCAACGCACTACACGACCAGTTTTACCCTAGCATTGGCTGCGCACCCTGCACCCGCGCAGTTGCTGTAGGTGAAGATGTGCGCGCTGGCCGTTGGTGGTGGGAAGACCC
>JANNFN010000179.1:0-2184 GCA_031379885.1 Methylotenera sp. | reverse complement strand
ATGCGGGTGATTTAGCATTTGTGCCAAATTTATTTTTTGCCAAAGCAATCACACCTGACATACGCCTTGGCCTTGGCATTAGTGCGCCATTTGGCCTTAAAACTGAATATACCAACAGCTGGGTAGGTCGCTACCATGCACTCAAATCTGAACTGAAGACAATTAACATTAATCCATCTATCGCTTTTAAAGCAAGCGATCAAGTTTCCTTAGGTTTTGGTATTTCTGCAATGCGTGCAGAAGCTGACCTTACTAGTGCCGTAGATTTTGGTAGGCTTCTTGGCTCACCGCAGAATAGGGATGGCAAAGTAAGTTTAAAAGGGGATGATTGGGGCTGGGGCTGGAATGCAGGTGCTTTATTTCAAGTCACTAATGACACTCGAATCGGCCTGTCTTACCGCTCGCAAGTACATCAAACGCTTGACGGTACTGTAAAATTTAGTGGTGTTCCAGCTCCACTAGCTGCCAACCCTGCATTTGCTCGCGGCCCCATCACTGCAAAAATAACACTCCCTGATAGCTTTTCTGCATCAGCTTTTCATCAAGTGAATGACCAATGGGACATTATGGGGGATGTCACTTGGACGCATTGGAGTAAATTTGAAGAGCTAAAAGCCGTACGTGACACAGGTGGGATAGTAACAAATGTACCTGAAAACTGGGATGACACTTACCGCGTTTCGGCTGGTGCCAGCTATCGTTATAGTGATTCCTTGAAATTGCGTGCGGGGATAGCCTACGACGAAAGTCCTGTACCTTCTAAATTCCGCACGCCGCGCATTCCTGATAGCGACCGTACTTGGCTGTCTTTTGGTGCAAACTACAAACTTAGCCCAGAAACTAGCTTAGATGCTGGCTATACACATATTTTTGTTAAAGATTCTAGCGTAAACAAAGTCAATGACTCGGCATTAGCCGCGCTTAGAGATACGTTAAAGGGCGATTACAACAGCAGCGTAGATATTCTGAGTGTGCAGTTAACGCATAATTTCTAATCAAAACTGTTTAAAACGCTCCGCCCTGCAGCCCGCATGGATATTGGCTTACAGGGCATATAAAACTAGATTAATTTAAGCTAAAATGGCTTGCGAAATTGCAAGCCGGTTGTGTTTGGTGTAGCTGTTATTCTTACAGTTATTTTTTACTGCTTAACGATTTAGCCTCTGCAATATTAGCTGCTACATCTTGCATCAGCACAGTGTCTTCTTTACCAATTAATGGCTGTAAATGTTCCCATACACTGATTGCTTTTGCATAGTCTGCCTGCTTAAACGCGATAGTGCCCGCTAACAATAATGCTTTAGGATGGTTTGGATCCAGCTTAAGTGCTTTTTCTACCAACTCGCTCGTTTTAGCATCAAAGTTGCCGTTATTAGTCACTGCCAAAGCATCTGCATAATCGGCAAGCAATTGCGGATCATTCGGGATTAAATTCACAGCTTTTTCAAACGCACCTACTGCATCTTTGTGCTGTTTTATCTCAACATAAGTGTGTGCTAACAGTGCCCAACCATCGCCATTTTCGGGGGTTTTTTCTAATTTAGCCGCAAGCTTTTGTGCCATTGCCGCTAAATCACCCATTTCGTGGCCATCAGAATTGCTGCCCATAGGCTGGGTAGTTTCCATACCCGTTGGTGGCATTGCAGTCTCAGTTGCACTCACGCTAGTAGCATCTGGGTTGCCAGCTTTCCAATAGATTAAGCCGGCTACAACTGGCACCAGTATAAAAACACTCAATACTGGATTAAATTTTAAGCTTTTTCCATCTGGCGCTTTTTCATTTTTTGATTTGAGTGCTGATGTAAAAATAATCGTTGCAACTGTGCCCAATATAAAACCTACGATTAACGAAGTTATATTCATGCATCTTCCCCTTGAATATCATCACTACCCGCATGTTTTTTAAGTACTCGAAACAGCACAAATCCACCAATAATTAACAATAAAAATGGCCCAAACCATAACAATGCGGTCTCATTATTAACTGGCGGACGATAGCGTACAAAATCGCCATAACGTGCGACTAAGTAATCAATCACTTCTTTATCGGTTTTTCCGGTACGCAATTGCTCGCGAATTTCTTTTCGTATATCTTCAGCCAGTGGCGCACTTGAATCTGCCAAGGTAGTGTTCTGACAAACCAAACAACGTAACTCTTGTGACATTGCTTTTAAACGTGCCTCA
>JANNFN010000138.1:0-27919 GCA_031379885.1 Methylotenera sp. | reverse complement strand
ATTACGCTAGAAGATTGGAGAAAACGCTCAATTAGCTTACGTATCAAAGAAAGGGCTGCTCGCTTTTGGGCACGTTTTCTATGACTTTAAATTGGAATCAATTTAAAACATTCAAGCTAATACTTCGCTGGTTGCCAGTTTTTATGCTCATTTGCTGCAATATATTGATGAGTGGGAAGATTATTGCTACCGAACCCGAACTTTCAATTGCTAATATTTCTGCGCAAGCACTAAAAACCAAACACACAGAGTTAAATGAGCAGCTACAGAATAATCAATTTCAGCGTGAACTATATCTTAGCTCCACAGAATCTCAGCAAGATTTAAAAGGTGAAATTTATGCAGTGGTTAATTATCCGTTTATCTCTGTTAGCAAAGCGCTCAACAATCCAGATCATTGGTGTGATGCACTGATACTGCACGTCAATATTAAATACTGCCATGCCACTGGTAACGGGCCAGGCACTATCCTCAAAGTAAATCTTGGCAAAAAAGATGAACAGCCGCTGGCACAAACTTATGGAGTAGAGTTCAACTACCGCGAGGTAATGAAGACTACAGATTACTTTGCCGTAGAACTCAAAGCTGCACATGGACCCTTAAGCACCCATGATTATCGCATCTGGATTGAAGCCACCCCACTTCAAGATGGGCGCACTTTCCTGCATTTTACTTATGCTTATGCCTTTGGCTTTGCTGGTCGCGTTGCAATGCAAGGATACTTAGCCACGGGCGCTAGAAATAAAGTGGGGTTTACCATCACTGAAAAATTACCTGATGGTCGGCCTGCATACATTAAAGGGGTGCGTGGTGTCGTTGAACGCAACACCATGCGCTATTTTCTGGCCATAGACGCTTATCTTTCAGCCTTAAATTCTCCGCCACAAGCACAGTTAGAAAAACGATTGCAAAGATGGTTTAACAGTACGGAAGAATATGCAGTTCAATTACACGAAGTTGAGTTGGATGATTACCTTAAAATGAAACATAGTGAATATCTGCGCCAGCAAGTAGCTTTATAGTCCATATTGCCTATATTAAAGCGCCTTACCAAACGGATAGCGCATCGACATAGACTCATAATCAATATTCCATAACCAATAGGAGCACTTTATGCAGCAAGTTAACGGATACGCCACACACTCTGCCAAACAGGCCTTAGCGCCTTTTACTTTCGAACGACGTGAAGTCGGCGTGAAGGATGTGCAAATTGAAATATTGTTCTGTGGTGTTTGCCATTCCGACTTACACACTGCACGCAATGAGTGGCAAAACACAGTATATCCAGTAGTACCTGGACACGAAATTGTTGGTCGTGTGACTGCCGTGGGTGCTAATGTTAAATCATTTAAAGTGGGTGATTTAGCTGGTGTTGGCTGTTTAAGTGATTCCTGTCGCGTTTGTCCAGACTGCGCAGACGGCCTTGAGCAATATTGCGACCAAGAAATATTTACCTATAACAGTCCAGATAAACATACTGGAAAAATGACTTACGGTGGTTACTCAAACCAAATCGTTACAGATGAACATTTTGTGTTGAGAATTCCAGCCAAGCTAGACTTAGCTGCAGTAGCGCCATTATTATGCGCAGGTATCACAACTTACTCACCATTAAGACACTGGAACGTTGGTGCTGGCAGCAAAGTGGGCATTGTAGGTTTAGGGGGTTTAGGTCACATGGCAGTAAAACTAGCGCATGCCATGGGCGCGCATGTTGTGTTGTTTACTACATCAGCCAATAAAATTGAAGATGCAAAAAGATTAGGGGCTCACGAAGTGGTCATCTCTAAAAATCCTGATGAAATGAAACAACATCTTAAAAGCTTCGATTTCATTCTGAACACAGTAGCAGCCTCGCACAATTTAGATATTTTTACTGAGTTATTGAAAAGGGATGGCACGATGTGCCTGAATGGCGTGCCTGAGTTTCCACATCCATCGCCAAGTATATTTAATTTGATATTCAAGCGCAGACAAATTGCAGGCTCGTTAATCGGCGGCATTAAAGAAACCCAAGAAATGCTGGATTTTTGCGCAGAACACAATATTACCTCTGACATAGAAATTATCGCCATAAAAGACATCAACAAAGCCTACGAACGCATGCTAAAAGGTGACGTTAAATATCGATTTGTGATTGATATGGCTTCACTAAAAGTGTTTTGAGTGATTACGTAATTTGATGAAAGCAACAATAAAATGAATATTAATGAAGCAATTATTGGGCGCCGTTCAGTACGTGATTACACGTCCAAGAAAGTTGAAGAAGCTGATATTAGGCTGTTGCTTGAAGCCGCTGTTCACGCACCCACTGCCATACATGAAGAACCTTGGGTGTTCATCGTGTTGCAAGACAAACAGTTGTTAAATCGTTTGTCAGATGATGCGAAAGAACTGCTCAATAGGGGCGCTGATCCAATTCATGTCAGCGGAACAAACCATTTGAGTGATCACCTTGTTTCACCCGAATTTAACACTTTTTATAACGCGACAACGCTTATCGTTATCTGCGCAAAACCGGCGGGCGCGTTTGTCAGTGCCGATTGTTGGCTAGCAGCGCAAAACCTAATGCTGACTGCTTATGCAAAAGGTCTTGGTACCTGCGTAATTGGCTTAGCAGTAACAGCGCTCAACACATCAGAATGGAAGAAAGAACTTGGCATTGCCACAGACATGACGGCCTATGTGCCGATTATTGTCGGAGTACCTGCCAGTGAAACACTGCCCGTAACTCGTAAGCCGCCAAAAATTTTGAACTGGAAGTATTGAGACCTTGAACCACAGGCGGTTTTACCAAAGATAAGCACTAGATATTTTTCCTAACATTTCAAATTCAAATACTTTTTTTGCTCCTGCTCCAGCAACGCCATAACAAACCAGTAACGGCAATAAGTGTTCTTCTCTAGGGTGGCAGTATCTTGCGGCTGGTGCACTATCCCAATGTATCAGCCTTTGTTCACGCTCTGCTTCCGTATATTGAGTGTTAGAACAAGTGTCAATCAGCCATCGCTCAAAAGACACGTTCATTGCTTGTGTTTCATTGGTTGGTTGTGCAAAAAATGCGTTCATATTATGAAATGAAAATCCTGAGCCGATAACAAGTATGTTATCTTTTCTCAAGTCAGCCAAAGCCTTGCCAATTTGAATGTGTTGCTCTGCATTTAAACTACTCACTAGTGATAATTGCACACAAGGGATGTTTCCCTCGGGATACATCAACTTTAATGGTACAAATAAACCGTGATCAAAGCCGTGCTGGTTGTCAAGCACAGCTTCGATGCCAGCGGTTTTTAACAAATTAAAAATTTTATTGGCTAATGTAGGTGAGCCAGGTGCCGGATATTGAATATCATAGGCCTCTTTCGGAAAACCAAAATAATCATAAATTAATGCGGGGAATGCCCCACTTATAATGGTTGGCTTAACCTCCTCCCAATGGGCACTAATCACCAAAATAGCAGAAGGCTTTGCAAGTGTTGGTGTGATTTCTTGAATAAAATTGATTAAGCTCTGATGTCCTTCGTTGCCAAGCAAAGGCAGTGGCCCTCCGCCATGGGAAAGGAATAAAACAGAGCTTGCTGGAGCATTTGATTTACTACTCATCATTACTTCGCCAATAATTTACACTAGCTTACAATCTATCATCAACTTTGTGTTGTCTATTTTTCTGCATTTTTGCTTAAAGGAACTACTTCATTCCACTGGCAAGCGGCAGTTTTCCAGTTTTTTATGATTCTTGCTGACTTTTTTCGTTCTTCATCCGTTGCTTTGTCTGCTATCTCTTTGCGCAACTCCACTGCATCGTCAACATCACTTTCGCCATCATTGTTATTGGCTGCGAGGCTCGCCCACATTAAAGCACTGCTAAAATTAGTCTCAGCCGTGGCAACCAATGCACTGGCACGCAAAACTATATGAATGCCACGAATAGCGTGGCCAGAATATAGACGTGCCAGCTGCAACTGTGCTGGCGCGTAACCTTGTCGCGCAGATTTGCAATACCAGTAGGTCGCCTTTTTATTATCGTAAATAGACAAATCATTCAGTGGGCCGCCACCTTTGCAACAGTAAGTATTGCCGAGTTTGTACTGTGCAAAGGGGTCATTTGGTGATGCATCCGCAGTTTTAATTGATGCACGCCTAGTTGCATCGTAACCTTGCTGTGCACCCTCAATTACTGGTGCGTAACAACTATCTAACAGTAAACAGGCAACAAGTAAAACCAACGGCAGTCTAAAGTTATTATTGGTCATTTAGAAAATTTTAGAGTTACATAACTCGGTAGAAAAGATATGTAACTCATAAACTTAACGATCTATGTTGATTTTTATGTCGTTCTTAACTGAGGTAACGCCTTCTGTACTGTGAGCTATTGACTCGGCTTGATCAGCTTCTGCTTTAGTTTTAGCAGTGCCACTCAACCAAACAACACCACTATTATCAGTATCAACTTTAATATGTGCAGCACTAGCGATACTTTCTTTAACTAGCTTGGCTTTTATTTTTGCTGTTATTACTGAGTCTTTAACATATTCTTTGGGATGTGAGCGATCCATGTCAGAATCCTCAGCGTTGCTGAGAGCTGGTATCATTAATGCACCCAACACGAAACAAGTTACTATCAATTTGGCGTTCATTATTAATCCTTAGGGGTGAGAAAGTTATATATTCTCATCTCAACGCAAAACGGTCTGTTCGCTAACACACATTATGATTAAAATGCACAAAATTCTCAGCTTGGTTTGCACAATAAAGTCCGTGGACTCTCAAACTGGGCGACTGAGAAAAAAGATAAATTCAGGAAAAAATCAGGCACTTCGAGGACTATAGAGAATCAGAAAAAGAAAAAGCCCCGCTACTGGCGGGGCTTTTGCGCTAAGTTGCATCAATAAGACTGCAACTCAGACTTGTTGGCGGAGTGGACGGGACTCGAACCCGCGACCCCCGGCGTGACAGGCCGGTATTCTAACCAACTGAACTACCACTCCAGTTTAGTACTTATATTTTCTAGTTAAAACTTAGTACCATTCAAAATGAAAGAGTGCTAAAAATCTAGCACTCTTAAATAAAATTTTGAGGCGATATGCTCTAGTTATTGGTGGGTGCTAACGGGGTCGAACCGCTGACATTCGCCTTGTAAGGGCGACGCTCTACCAACTGAGCTAAGCACCCTGCGTAACTTTACATATTGAATTCAATTACAAGTATTAAATTCACATACTAAATTCTATAAAACTAGCAGCTTTTGCTGATTAATCTCTCAACCAGCAAAGACGACTAGTTTACAGCATCTTTAAGCGCTTTACCAGCTCTAAACTTAGGTGAATTTGCTGCTTTGATCTTAATTGTTGCGCCAGTACGAGGATTACGGCCATTGCGAGCTTCGCGTTTGCCTACATAAAATGAACCGAAACCAATTAAAGTAACTAAGTTACCTTTTTTAAGTGCTTTAGTAATTGCATCAGTTGTTGCATCTAAAGAACGGCCAGCAGCAGCCTTTGAAATGCCAGCAGATTTTGCAATTTGATCGATCAATTCTGATTTATTCACGAGTAATCCCCTCTAATGTTATCAACTAAAATAACAGGCGTATCCTGTTATGACTTTATATCAAGCTACAAAAGCCTCTGTCAAGGCTTTGCGGCCGATTTTATGCGATAAATGAAAATAAATATGGTTACGGCATGATATTAATGTGTAACGGGGGCTTTCTCGTCCACAACAACATCAGAAACGACTGCTGCAATCTCAACTGGCTTTTCTTCCAGTGGTTGTGGCATCGTTTCCAAAGCCAATTCGAGCACCTGATCAATCCATTTAACTGGGTGGATTTGCAGATGATTTTTAATGTTTTCTGGAATATCCACCAAATCTTTTACATTGGCTTCTGGAATCAGTACCGTTTTAATGCCGCCACGATGTGCTGCCAATAGCTTCTCTTTTAAGCCGCCAATCGGTAGCACTTCACCACGCAAGGTAATTTCGCCAGTCATAGCCACATCTGCACGTGCAGGAATGCCCGTTAGAACTGAAACCAAGGCCGTAGTAAGGCCAATACCTGCACTTGGTCCATCTTTTGGCGTAGCGCCTTCAGGCAAGTGAATATGAATGTCTTTTTTCTCGTAAAAATCCTCGGCTATGCCAAGTTTTTTGGCGCGACTTCGCACTACGCTCATGGCAGCTTGTACGGACTCTTGCATCACATCGCCCAATTTACCAGTAGTGATGGTTTTGCCTTTACCAGGCAACAGTACTGCTTCAATCGTCAGAAGTTCACCGCCAACAGATGTCCACGCCAATCCAGTGACTTGTCCAACTTGGTTGTCTTTTGCCGCTACGCCATAGTCATAGCGATATACGCCTAAATATTTATCCAGATTTTTGGGGGTCACGCTAATTTTTTTAGCTACTTTTGTCGCTTTAGCGTCAGTTTTATTCAGCAGCAACTCTTTTACCACTTTGCGGCAGATTTTGGCGATTTCTTGCTCTAAACGACGCACACCCGCTTCACGCGTGTAATAACGCACAATGTCACGAATCACTGCCTCAGGAACCCCTATTTCATTGGGTTTGAGGCCATGCGTTTTAAGCTGCTTAGGCAACAAATATTTCATGGCGATGTTGATTTTTTCGTCTTCGGTGTAACCCGCTAAACGAATAATTTCCATCCTGTCCAATAGTGGCGCAGGAATATTCATGGTATTTGCGGTTGCCACAAACATCACGTCAGATAAATCATATTCCACTTCGATATAATGGTCAGCAAAAGTATGATTTTGTTCGGGATCAAGCACTTCTAGCAATGCAGAAGAAGGATCTCCGCGCATGTCTTGACCCATTTTATCGACTTCATCAAGTAGAAATAATGGATTTTTCACGCCTACTTTACTCATGCTTTGCAGCACTTTTCCTGGCATTGAGCCAATGTAAGTACGCCTGTGACCACGAATTTCCGCTTCGTCGCGCACCCCACCCAAGGCCATACGCACAAATTTGCGATTGACCGCTTTGGCAATGCTTTGTCCAAGCGATGTTTTACCAACACCCGGTGGCCCTACCAAACATAATATTGGCGCTTTTAGCTTACCTACGCGTTGTTGCACCGCCAAATACTCAACGATACGCTCTTTGACCTTATCTAAACCATAGTGATCTGCATCTAATATGGCTTCCGCCGCCTTTAAATCTTTACTGATTTTGGTTCTTTTCTTCCACGGCAATCCTACTAAGGTGTCAATATAATTACGCACCACAGAGGCCTCGGCCGACATTGGCGACATCATTTTAAGTTTCTTAAGCTCTGCGTTTACCTTGGCAAGTGCTTCTTTAGACATGCCCGCATTTTTGATGCGCACCTCAAGCTCATCCATCTCGACGCCTTCATCTTGCTCGCCGAGTTCTTTTTGAATGGCTTTCACTTGCTCATTCAAATAATATTCGCGCTGACTTTTTTCCATCTGACGTTTTACACGGCCGCGAATGCGTTTTTCAACCTGCAAGATATCAATTTCAGATTCCATCAAGTGTAGCAAATGCTCTAAACGCTCAGTCACGCTTAGCATTTCGAGGATTTTTTGCTTTTCTTCCAGCTTCAGAGTCAAGTGCGCAGAAATAGTGTCTGCAAGACGGCCAGCGTCGTTAATGGTTGCCAGCGATGTTAAGATTTCTGGTGGAATCTTTTTATTGAGTTTGACGTATTGATCAAACTGCGTAAAAACCGTGCGCATCAAAGCTTCGGTTTCACTGTCATCTTCAACTGGGTCTACGATTTTCTCAGCCTTAGCTAAAAAACATTCTTCAGTTTCTACAAACTCAGAAACCCGCACACGGTACAAGCCTTCTACCAGCACTTTTACGGTGCCATCTGGCAACTTGAGCATTTGCAAAACTGTGGCCATGGTGCCGATTTCATACAAATCTTCGGCATCTGGCTCATCTTTATTAGCAGATTTTTGCGCAACTAATAAGATTTGTTTATTGCTATCAGAGGCAATTTCAAGCGCTTTTACTGATTTGGTGCGGCCTACGAACAGCGGAATGACCAAGTGCGGATAGACCACCACATCGCGCAAAGGCAATAGCGGCATCATGTCATGATGGGCGTGGGATAAGTTGTCTGGCAAAGTCTGTTCAATCATAAAATACTTTCAAATTCACACGGTTAATTAAACCAATGCTTTTAAGTTGGGAACATTCTTTGATACTTCAAGGGCTAAATACGAATAAATAATAAGTATATAAAGCCTTATAAGCACTATAAACCACTCATTATTAAATGCAATAGCCTTGTTGGGTAAAGGCTGGGGAGCGAATAAATTCTTAAATTAACTCGCGGATTCAGCAACTTTTGGCGCGTCTTGATAAATCAAAATCGGCTGTGAGTCGCCTTTAATCGTGCCTTCATCGATAACCACTTTGCTTAAATTCTCAATCGAAGGCAAATCGTACATCACTTCAAGTAGCGAATGCTCCATAATCGAGCGTAGGCCACGCGCGCCAGTCTTGCGTTCTAGCGCTTTTTGCGCGATTAAATGCAAGGCGGAATCTCTAAACTCTAAATCCACACCTTCCATTTTGAACAACTTAATGTACTGCTTGGTAAGCGCATTTTTTGGCTCGGTCAAAATTGTCATCAGCGCTTTTTCATCCAGAGTTTCAAGCGTTGCAACCACGGGTAAACGGCCAATAAACTCAGGGATTAGCCCAAATTTAATCAAATCTTCTGGTTCTACATCGCGCAATATTTCGCCAATGTCATTCGCATCGTCTTTGCTTTTCACTTCTGCGCCAAAGCCAATACCACCTTTTTCAGAGCGTCTGCGAATGACTTTATCCAAACCATCGAAAGCGCCACCGCAGATAAACAAGATATTAGTTGTATCAAGTTGCACAAACTCTTGGTTGGGGTGCTTACGTCCGCCCTGCGGAGGCACAGAGGCAACAGTGCCTTCTATAAGCTTCAACAAAGCTTGCTGCACGCCCTCACCAGACACATCGCGGGTAATCGAAGCATTTTCTGATTTACGAGAAATCTTATCCACTTCGTCGATGTAAACGATGCCACGTTGTGCTTTTTCGATATCGTAATCACATTTTTGCAACAATTTCTGCATGATGTTTTCAACGTCTTCGCCCACGTAGCCCGCTTCAGTCAATGTGGTGGCATCTGCCATCACAAATGGCACATCTAGCATACGCGCCAAAGTTTGCGCGAGCAACGTTTTGCCTGAACCCGTTGGCCCGATGAGCAAAATATTACTTTTTTGAATTTCCACATCGTCTTTAACGGTGTTTTGCGAGATGTGATTATGACCGAGGCGTTTGTAGTGGTTATATACCGCTACAGATAAATTCTTTTTAGCTTGTACTTGACCTATTACATACTGGTCTAAAATGGCACAAATCTCTTGTGGTGTAGGCAAAGACTTGTCGGTAGGCTTGATGTCGCTTAGGCTTTGTACTTCTTCTTTAATGATGTCATTGCATAAATCAACGCATTCATCGCAGATAAATACCGACGGACCAGCAATTAATTTTTTGACTTCATGCTGGCTTTTGCCGCAAAAAGAACAATACAGTAATTTTTCACCTTCGGCTTTAGTGGCCATGTAAATCCTTAAACCTTTTAAAACTGCTTTAAAACACTATTTATATTAAGCCGCTTCTGTGCGATTAGCAATGACCTTGTCAATCATGCCGTATTTGACCGATTCTTCCGCGCTCATAAAATTGTCACGCTCTGTGTCGCGATCAATCTCTTCTGCGCTTCTACCTGTATGATTAGCTAAAATCGCGTTTAATTTCTCACGCAAATACATAATCTCTTTAGCCTGAATTTGAATATCGGTAGATTGACCTTGAAAACCGCCAGAAGGCTGATGAATCATAACGCGAGAGTTAGGCAAGCTAAAGCGCTTATCTTTTGCGCCAGCCGCCAACAAAAACGCACCCATACTGGCCGCTTGACCAATACACAGCGTGCTCACATCGGGCTTCACAAATTGCATCGTGTCATAAATCGACATGCCTGCAGTGACTGATCCGCCAGGAGAGTTGATGTAAAGTGAAATATCTTTGTCTGGATTTTCTGCTTCCAGAAACAATAGTTGTGCAACAATCAAATTGGCTGACATATCGTTAACAGGTCCAACCAAAAATATCACTCGCTCTTTCAATAAGCGTGAATATATGTCATACGAACGCTCACCACGACCACTTTGTTCAATGACCATTGGGATATAACCCAAGTTTTGTGGCGCTTCCATACTATTATTCACATAAAAATCGCTCATTATTTATCCTGTTGCTTAACTTGTTAAGTTGACTTACTGGCCAGCCATTAATTCATCAAACTTGATTTTTTTAGCAGTCACTTTAGCTTTTTCAAGCACCCAAGTCACCACATTTTCTTCAGTCGCTAAAGCAGCTGGTTCGTCCAATCGCTTTACATCTGAATAATACCAATTCACCAATTCCTCAGGCTTCTCATAGCTATTCGCAAAGGAATCTACCATTGCACGAACTTGGTCTGCGTTAGCTTGCAAGTTATTCGCATTCACAACCTCACTCAAAATCAAGCGCAAAGTCGTGCTGCGTTTTGCTTGTTCTTCAAACATTACGGGTTCTAATTGAATATCTTTAGGGTTCATACCACGCTGTTGTAAGTTTTGCGCTGTCATTTGCATCATGCGATTTGTTTCAACACCAATCAGTGCTTTTGGTACCTCTAGCTTTGATTCAGCAATTAAAGCTTGAAATACACCCTCTTTCACACGTGCTTTGACGCGCTTTTCTACTTCTTGCTCTAGGCTTAATTTGATTTCGGCACGCATTTTTTTAATATCGCCATTATCAACACCCAAACTTTTAGCAAATTCCGCATCAATTTTTGGAAATACCGCTTTCGAAACACTATTAAAAGTGACTTCGTAATTTACTTTTTTACCTGCAACTTGTGGCGAGTTATGATCTTTAGGGTATTTAATATCGAATTTTTTAGTATCGCCTGCTTTGCCGCCAACCAGTGCGTCGTCGAAATCTGCCATGCGACCCGCCTCGCCCAGCACTAAATCTATGCCCTTTCCAGCTGTGTCTTCTACCTGTTGCCCATCGATACTGGCTTTCAGGGTAATGTTTACGCGATCACCAGTTTTTGCGGCAGTTTTAGCTGGTTCATAGCTCACGCGCTGTTTTACCAACACTTCTAAGGTTTTTTCAACATCAGCTTCAGCGACTTCCAAGCTTGGTTTCTCGATTTTTAATTTACTTAAATCACCCAGTTTCACTTCTGGGAACACCTCAAACGTTGCGGTATATTCAAAGTCAGTTGCAGCCTCAGCAAATGGTTTATGCTCAATATTCGGGAAGCCAGCAACACGTAATTTGTTTTCTTCAACAGCGTCACCAAAGCTGGTTTCTACCGCTTTAGAATATACTTCGTCGCGCACTTGATCGCCATAATGCTGATTTACTAAGCCAATGGGTGCTTTGCCTGGTCTAAAGCCTGCAAATTTAGCAGTGCGTGAAATTTGACTAAGCCGTTGTTTAATTTGACCTTCTAGTGGAGCCAAAGGCACCTTGACTGTCATGCGGCGTTCTAAAACACTGATTGTTTCAACAGATGCTGCCATGTTGCATTTCCTGTAATAAAGTTGTTCCCTAAAAATATACATTAAAATATATATGGGAAACATTCGTTGTAATGGTGCGAAAGGAGAGACTCGAACTCTCACGCCTTACGGCGCTGGAACCTAAATCCAGTGCGTCTACCAATTCCGCCACTCTCGCATGGATTGTGCTTTGATAATTTAAGCGCAAATCACTAAAAGGCGTATTGTATCTCAAGTTTGACAAATTTGATAAGCAAAAGCCGCAAGAGTCAGACAAAAAACGTACTTGTGCATTACTTGTTATTGACAAGCAAGCCTTAGAAATTGCAAGATACTCCCTAGCCTTCTATTTTAAAGATAACTTTATGCAAAACTCAACCCATTCCAATGAAACCAATATGCTTAGCGCCGAACTTGAGCTGCTAATGAAAGAACGCGAAACTTTACTCATTATTGCTGGTGCCGCGGCAGGATTAATTGCGGAGCTTAAAACACATGACCTACCCATTCGCACGGTGGAAGCGGCTGATTTATTGGCAACAACAATTAATAAACTTTCCGAAGAAACCTTACAAGACGCGCTAAACTCGGTACACGCCAGCATTGAAAGCTAGCGCTCGTTTTAAGCGCGCGCGCTCTGCAACTTCATATTGTGAATTACTCGCATCTATCAAAAATTTTGATTGGTATTCTGAGCTTAAGCATGCTCATCACTGGTTGCGCTTATGAAAAATACCAAGCCAAACCGATTGAACCGGAACAAGTTACCAGCAAAATACTAAATAAAGACCCAGCAAGCGCAGATTTTAAGGCCTATCTAGTTAAGCAAGGCCAATCTGTTCAATTGGAAGGCTTAGAAAGTGAGCTACCTTTTGCCACTTGGGGTTTAAACGAAATCACACTTTGTGCGCTTTACTATCATCCTAAACTAGATGTCGCAAAGGCACAGTTGGCGCTTGCCAATGCCAGTCTTGAAACTGCTGGCCAAAAACAAAATCCCACCTTAAATGGTAACATCGCCCGTAGCAATCAAGCCAATGGCGATAAGCGCCCATGGGCATATGGTATAAATGTGGAAATTCCCATTGAGACTGGCAATAAACGCGAAATCAGAGTTGAAGAAGCACAACATCTAGTTGAGGTCGCACGCATGGATGTCGCCGAGACAGCGTGGCAATTACGCAGCCAAATCGCCAAAGATTTATTGCGTTATCATGAAAATGTTGCACAGCAGCAGCAATTGACTGGCGAGCTAAAAAAACAAGATGAGTTGGTAAAAATACTAGAAAAGCGCATGCAAATGGGCGCGCTTTCCAGCACAGAACTTAGCGCAGCTAAGTTAATACAACAAAAAACCTTATATGCTTTTAATTCGGAGCAAGGTAAATCAAGTGAAATTAGAGCAATTCTGGCCTCTGATGTGGGTTTATCACAAGAAAAATTTAATCGAATTGTACTTAAACCGCTAGACTTAGATAAGTCGCTATCACAGCAGGCTGCGCTTTTAGGCGCAGCTAACGACTTACATAAAAACGTTTTACAAGAAAAGGCGTTGCTCAACCGCTTAGATATTCGTCGTGGCTTAGAGAGATATGCAGCTGCCGAAGCAAAAATAAAACTAGAAATAGCCAAACAAAGACCTGATATTTCGCTCAGCCCAGGTTTTGCATTTGAATTTGGCGACAGTATTTGGTCGCTCGGTTTTTCTACTTTATTTAGTTTGCTCAATAAAAATCAAACGCTTATTGCTGAAGCCACGCAACTACGAGAAATTGAAGGTGCGCAATTTGAAGCATTGCAAGCCAAAATCATTGGAGACTTAAGTCAGCAGCTTGCCGCTTATGAAGCTTGTGCGCAAAATATTAAACAAATCAAATTACAACAAACTACACAATTACAATATAGCCAAAAATTTCAGCGTCAGTTTGATGCAGGTTTAATCGACCGTTTAGATTTAACGCAAAACCAACTTAGCACTACGTTACTAGAACAACAATTACTCAATGCCCAGTTTAGCTGCTTAAATACTGGCTTAGCGCTGGAGGATGTGATGCAGCATCCCCTTTTTGATGATTTTTCTATCCCCAGTGAGCAAAAATGAACAAGAAACTGACATTGATTATTGGCTTACAGGCTTTACTGATTGTCGTTTTATTTTGGGTGCTGATTTTTTATGGTAGAGATGAATATGAGGCTTATCAAAATAGCCAAGAAGAAGAGATTGAAGGCCCAAATCGCGTTACCGAAAAAGAAGGTATCAATATAGTCAGCTTACCACTTGCAACCCAACAAAATAGCGGTATTACGACTGCTAAAGTAAGTTCTGCTGTATTTCAAGGCGAGATTAAAAGTTTCGGTAATGTGGTGAGCATTGATAGTTTAACTGAAGCAAAAGCCAGATTTTTGAATCTTAAAACTGATATTGCAATAGCACGCGCTGCAAGTGGAAGTAACTTACAGCAATATCAACGACTTAAAACGCTTAATGCAGATGATAAAAACGTTTCAGACCGTGCAGTGCAAGAAGCTTTGGCAGTGGCGAACGCGGATACATCTAAAATTACCGCCAGCGAATTACAGCTTAAAAATCTACAAACCAGTACGAAATTACAGTGGGGACAAGCATTGGCTAAACTGGCTTTTGAAGATAAATTAGCACCGTACCTTGCCAACTTATTGGATAGAAAAAATGTACTGATACAGGTGAGTCTACCGCTTAACACCTTGACGCCATTAGCAGGCTCCAGCATTAATGTGTCGCCGCTAAATGAATCGGTTACACCCATTAAAGCCATTTATGTATCACCCGCTTCTACCAGCGATAGCAATGGCTTCGGCAAAACGTTTTATTACAGCGCGCCAGCCGATTTGTTGCGGATTGGTATGCGTGTAAATATACAGGCTGAGGCGGCTACAGGTGATGCAAGCAATGGCATAATTATTCCCAGCAACGCAGTGGTGTGGTATGCCGGCAAGCCGTGGGCGTATTTTAAAGAGGGGAAAGACCAATTTGTGCGCAAGCCAATTAGCACTGATACCGAGGTGGATGCAGGTTGGTTTAATCAGGGTATTGACGCTAGCAGCGAAGTGGTAGTGAGCGGTGCGCAGTTACTGCTTTCAGAGGAATTTAAGTATCTGATTAAAAATGAGAATGAGGATTAAGCTATCATGTGGGTTACCTTAGCATGATGTCAGCAATTGTTCGTTTCTCAATTCGCTTTAATGGCGTGATTATTGGCTTAGCGAGCCTTGTTGTGCTGTATGGTATTTATAGCCTCACGCGCAGTAACTTAGACGTTTTTCCAGAGTTTTCACCCACCCAGATCATCATTCAAACAGAGTCACCTGGCCTGTCTGCCGAGTTGGTAGAAAGCCTAGTGAGTCAACCAATTGAAACCAGCATTGCAGGTACGGTAGGAGTAGCGGATATGCGCTCACAATCAATTCCTAGCTTATCAATCGTCACTGTAATATTTGATGAGAATACCGATATCTACAGGAACAGGCAAGTTATTGCGGAACGCTTAAGTACACTTACCAACCAGATTCCGAAAGGTATCACGCCCAATATTACGCCACTCACCTCGTCTGCCAGTACGGTTTTGGGTTTTGGAGTCACTTCTAAAAAACGCAGCCTGATGGAACTCAGAACCATCGTCGACTGGACGATTGTGCCGCATCTATTAGCGATTCCAGGTGTGGCAGATGTCAATGTATTTGGTGGCGAAGTGCGACAGTTTCAGGTGCAAATTGACCCTGCAAAGTTGGTACGTTATCAACTCAACATCAATGATGTGGTAGCAGCGGCGCAAAAAGCCACGGGCGTAAGCGGCGCTGGATTCATCCAAAATAGCAATCAGCGCATTATTGTAAATACTGAAGGCCAGGCAACCAACGTTGCAACTTTAGCCAAGGCTGTATTGCTTTATAAAAATGGCCAAAGCATTAAATTAGGGGATATTGGGCGCGTAGTTGAAGGTGCCGCGCCATCCATTAGCAATGCTGCAATCAATGAAGAAACTGGTATTTATTTGTCTGTACAAGGACAGTTGGGAGCCAATACCCATGCGGTTACCCAAGCTATTGAATCTGCATTGCAAGAACTAAAACCCAATTTAGAAAACGAAAATGTGATATTGCACGAAGGCTTGTTTCGTCCTGCCAATTTTATAGAAACGGCGATTGACGGTGTACGCACAGATATTCTGATCGGCTCGATTTTAGTCATCACCATTTTGTTCTTATTTTTGTTTAACGCACGAACGGCTTTTATTTCTGCCACCGCCATCCCACTTTCATTACTTACTGCCATTGTCGTGTTAAGTTATTTTAAAATAGGTTTAAATATCATGGTATTAGGGGGTTTAGCTATTGCATTAGGTGAGGTTGTAGATGACGCGATTATCGATACAGAGAATATATTTCGTCGCTTAAAAGAAAATCGCTTACTTAACAAACCACTGCCTATTCACCTAATAGTCTTTAATGCTTCGATGGAAGTACGTAGCTCTGTGGTTTATGCCACTATTATTGTCGCGCTAGTATTCATGCCCTTACTCACCTTATCTGGTGTGGCGGGCAAGCTATTTGCACCTCTTGGTTTTGCTTATATCGCGGCCATTGTCGCATCACTTGTCGTGGCGCTCACTCTCACACCAGCACTATGTTATCTAATGCTGGGTAAAGCTGAGTTGGATACCGAAGATTCGCCCATCATCCGCCATATTAAAAGCCGTTACGTCAAACTTTTGTATGCCATAGAAAAGCATTATAAGTTAGTCATTAGCATCAGCTTTCTGCTGATTGCGCTAGGCTTAGGGATTCTACCGCTGTTCAAAAGCCAGTTTATCCCTGCACTGCATGAAGGCCATTTTATTATGCACATGACGGCCGTGCCAGGTACCTCTGAGCATGAGTCGTTGCGACTAGGCAAGCAAGTGGCCAAAACCATACGCAATATCAAAGGCGTTAAATCGGTCACGCAGTGGGTAGGCCGCGCGCCCAATGCTGCCGACACCTTTGGCACACATTACAGTGAGTTTGAAATTGAAATCGGCACTTTATCTGGAGAAGAGCAAAATCGCATTTTGGCAGATATCCGCGAAGAGTTAGCGGGCGAGGCAGTAGATAAAGATGGCGATGGCGTTGCTGAAATTGGCTTTGTGGGTGTGAACTTTGCTATCAACACCTTTTTAACCGAGCGTATCGAAGAAACTATTTCTGGCTATGCAGCAAGCACAGTCATCAACATTTACGGCAATGATTTAGATGCGCTAGACCGTGATGCGCAAAAGATTGCAGGCCTAGTTTCTGCAACCAAAGGGGCGGCCGATGTATTGGTGCAATCACCACCTGGCACGCCACAAGCGGTGATTCGTCTGCGCCCAGATAAGCTCTTGGTATGGGGTTTGCAGCCTGTTGATGTGCTGGACACCATTCGCGCGGCTTATGAAAGTCTTCCCGTTTCGCAAGTGTATTTTGGTAGTCGCGTTGTGGGTTTAAGTGTGGTGTTAGAGGAAGAAGCGCGCGATGATATCGGCGACATTGGCAATATTCCACTGTTTAACCCTGAAGGCAAAATATTACATTTAAAAGATATTGCCTTTATAACGCAAGAAAATGGTCGCTCAAAGATTTTGCACGCAGGCGCAAAACGTATTCAAACCGTTACGGCCAACGTTGAAGGCCGTGATGTTGAAAACTTTAATCGTGATCTTAAAAAACATATTAAAAACGACATTAAATTGAGTAATGGAAATTACCTAGAATTCACTGGTGAAGCCGAAGCTAACGCAAAATCACGCGAAGATTTAATCGTACATTCACTGTTGGCAGGCGTAGCCATTTTCCTCATGTTGTATATTGCCTTTGGCCGCTTGCGCAATTTACTACTCACCTTTGCCAACTTGCCGTTCGCACTCATCGGCGGCGTGCTTGCGGCCTTATTTACTGGCGGCTGGATATCACTCGGCTCATTGGTTGGATTTGTGACTTTGTTCGGAATTACCTTACGCAATTCCATCATGATGGTCTCGCATTTTCAACATTTAGTTGATGAAGAAAGTTGCGTATGGAACCTTGAAACTTGTATTCGAGGCGCAACTGAGCGCTTGCCTTCTATCCTCATGACCGCCTTGGTAACGGCGTTAGGTTTACTTCCACTAGCGGCAGGTAGTGGCCAACCTGGGCGAGAGATTGAAGGCCCGATGGCGACGATTATTGTGGGTGGTTTGGTGACTTCGACTATATTGAATTTGTTGATTTTACCGACAATCATGTTGCATTTTGGTAAATTTGAAAAAGTGACAGAGATTTGAGATGAAATTCGCACTTGTTAATGGTAAAAAAGTTGAAGCTACTAAAGGGGCAAAGGGTCTCTGTCCAAGTTGTGGCTCAGAGTTAATTGCTAAGTGCGGAGAAACTAAAGTTCATCACTGGGCACATAAGGGGAAGCGTGACTGTGACCCATGGTGGGAAAACGAAACCGACTGGCACCGTTCATGGAAAAATAACTTCCCTCAAGAATGGCAAGAAGTAATTCACAAAAACGAAGTAAATGGCGAAAAGCACATCGCTGATGTAAAAACACAAGCCGGGTGGGTGCTGGAATTCCAACACTCCTTTCTTAACCCAGAAGAACGCCGTTCACGTAACGCGTTTTACTCTAAACTTGTTTGGATTGTGAATGGGGCAAGGCTAAAAACGGACAAACCACGGTTTGAAACAGCAATAAATGAAGGCGCTCTTGTAATTAACAATCCACCTATACAAATAGTTCGAGTATTCTTTCCGGATGAATGCAGACTTCTAAAAGAATGGCATGATAGCAATGCGCTTATATTTTTTGATTTTCAAGAAACGAAAGACCCAACGCAGTCACAACTATGGTTTCTATTTCCAAAGATAGTAGCTAACGAAGGCTATTTATTGCCTTTTCCGAGGCAATGGTTTATCGAAATGCATATTCAAAATAAATTCGACGAATTATACGAAAATACAATTATGCCGATTCACAAAGAGCTGAACGATATACAAGTAAGACGTCAACAGCGGCGCTCCTGACCTGTAACTTAAATGTCTGCATCTAGTTAAAATCAGTCATATTTAATATACTTAAACCTTGCATCGTCATTAGGCGTGCCTTCTAGCGCGCCGCCCTCTAAGGCAGGCTGCCAGCCAACCACTTGCTCAATCTTAGCCGCCAACTCAAAGTCTTTATCGCTAATGCACTTACCATCGTGCGTCATCAATTTTACGATAACAAATGCGTAAGAGACGGTCAAATCAGGATGGTGCCAAGCGGCCTCCGCCAGGTGCCCTACTGTATTCACCACCATCAGCGTGGCTTTCCAGCCGCTGGTTTTGTACTTGCGGCGTATCCAGCCATCTTCATAAAACCAGTGTGGAAGCTCTTTTTGAAGCCTCGCAATGACTTCACTTTCAGAATAAACTTTAGCTGTCATGGTCTTTACCTAGTGAATGGATGAGCCAAACTTGGTTAAGGTTAGCATATTTACGCCTTCCAAAAAATGCTCGTAATCTGTTTTCTTCAGCATCCAGCGACCAAAGGTTTTATTTAGTACAAAATCACTAAAAGCTTCATCAATTAAACCATTTTTTGTCATGACTTTAAGGCTTAGTTTAGTCTCACTTGGTTTATCAGACTTTACCAAAATAAGATGCTGCGCATTCAATTTTTGTGCCAACCAAGCAGCAATGCTGTCAGAAGTCACATCCCAGCTTTGTGGAATAGAATCATCCGCAAGCACCATGGTGCTTGGTAACCAGACAATCGCACGATGTTGCCAAGTGCGCTCGTCTATCTCCATTGGCGTTCTTGCAATAGCTAGCTGCGAATTCATATTAGCCAACAATAAACCGAATTGGTCCATCGCTAATACCGCTAACCTGTGCGCGCATGCATCACTAATTTTAGATACTTTTTGAGATTCACGTACCGCTTCAGCAAATACGCCCCCACCTGGCACAATGATAATTTTGCCATCACTGTACTTTACCAGTAACTCTAACCAGCGTTCCAGCTCTGGCGAGCCTAATAAGCTACCGCCAATTTTAACAACCCACATGGATTTTTCCTTGATATTATGTTCCATAGTGATCCTGATTATCCTTCCAACTCAATTAGTTAAGTTAAAATTTTAGTAATTTTTATTATTACCCTTAAAAATGGTTTAAGGTTGTTATTGTTGTTATTTTCATCATTAAGAAGCTTAATCAGCGCTCATAAAAAATTGCATTATTGCTGTAATGCTGGACGCTTTATCCAGCGTTTCAACATACTCTTTTGACCCTTCCGAGTCTGCGACTATACCACCACCAGCATAAAAACTAAGTTGATTCTTACTAATCACCGCGGTGCGAATCGCAATGTTAGTATCCATATCACCGTTAAACCCAATATAACCAATCGCACCGCAATACAAGCCACGTCGATGCGGTTCTAGCTCATCAATAATCTGCATCGCCCTTAATTTAGGTGCGCCTGTAATAGACCCTCCTGGAAAGCAAGCGCGCAACACATCTACCGCTGTTTTGCCTGCCTTTAATTTACCTACGATAGTGCTGACGAGATGATGCACATTTGCGAAACTTTGCAACTGAAAAAGTTGATTCACTTTTACACTGTCACAAGTTTTGCTCAAATCATTGCGCAGTAAATCCACAATCATCAGATTCTCCGCTTTATCTTTTAAACTCGTCAATAGCTCTTTTGAGTAAAGCAAGTCTTGCTCGGCATCTTTCGAGCGTGGTCGCGTGCCCTTAATAGGACGGGTCTCGACGTGAGAACCATTCGTTTGCACAAAGCGTTCTGGCGAGTTTGAAAGCACTTGAAAATTTTCATTCGTATTCAGCGGTAACTGCATAAACGCCATAAAAGGCGCAGGACTAATCTCACGCAGTTTTTTATACGCAAGCCAACTGTCGCCAGCTACTTCAGCTGAAAAACGCTGTGCTAAATTAACTTGATAACAATCTCCTTCAGTAATATAGGCCATAATTTTCGTAAAGGCATGCTGATATTGCGACTCAGATAAATTAGAAACAATGGGTGTTTTAACCTCAAACTGGTTTAAGTGTTGGTTATCATTAGATGCTCTAGGAGGCTCATAGAATAAAGCTTGTAGCGCATGCCATTTTTGATGAGTTTCTGCCTCCAATCCATATGAAACTAAATAAGTACGCTGTTCGCGATGGTCTACCACGACTGCCCAATCGTAAATGCCCACCATCATTTCTGGAAACTGCACCGCGGGAATAGCGTTGCTAGGCAGTTTTTCGATACGTCTCGCTAAATCGTAAGCAAAATACCCCAAGGCACCGCCAGCAAAAGGTAGAGTACCGCCAGCAAAAGGAAACTCACATTTTGGGGCTGGATATTGGTTTAAGAGTTTTTTTAGCAGTAAAAACGGATCTTCTTCCGAAATTTCAGACTGTCCATTTTGCGTGACTGTCGTTAAATTTCCCTGCGTAACCAACGTAATAAACGGCTCTGCAACTAAAATATCGTAGCGCCCATATTGACTGCCAGGCTTACCAGTTAAGGAATTGAGCATTTGACCACTATCTAACAGTATCGCCCATGGCTGTTGCGCAATACGCTCAAAAAGCAAGGCGCTGTCGTGATGGTATGTCAACTCAAGTTTAAGCATAAAGTTGCCTGAATGCTAGTTTAGCGACCGCATAGGCGGGAAAACATACATCCAAATCATGTTTTAGCTTTAAATTTTTATGCTCTGCAAGGCGCATGGATATTGGGCTGTAGGCACGGTCTAAATCACGTGCCAATTGCTTTACTAAAAAACTGCCTGCTCCTGCACCAATGATAGCCATGTTAGGTTTTAAATGTTTTAAAACGGCATTTTTAATTTGGTTCATTTGTAGCGTTTTACAAGTATTGGCCAAATTTATCCAAGTTTCGATAGGTTTATCATGAACATCATGTCCTACCATACGCGCTAGGCGCCGCGCGGATTCCAGCTCAGTTTTATTTTTACCATCTGCAGTTTCGGCCATGTCATCATTTGGCAAAAGCTCTCCAGTTAATCTATACACATCTGCCATAGTGGCAAAATATTCTGCAGCGACATTAATTTCCACACCATCAAAAGGTAACTTTTGCGCCAGTGCCATCACAGGTGTGCGCACCACACCTGTATAAACCAAGCTGTCTGACAGCATGCGACTCGCATCCGATAAACCTAGAGGCACAACCTTACCAGCTTCTATCGCAATAATGTCCGTTGTAGTGCTGCCAATATCTATCAATAATGCATCGTTAACGTGCATTGCAAGCGCGCTGGCACTCGCATGCCAATTTGTTGAGGCAATATGGCTTGTGAGTTCTGAAACGCGTTCTAGCGTCACAAAATCATGACTATTACTATTTTGGGCGGCGTAAAAAAGCGTGTCTTTGCCCAATAATTTAGCTGCCAGCTTCGAAATTTCCACCACGCCTTGGTGGCGATTTACGAATAAATCGACTAACTCACCCGTCATTGTTACTCCATGCGATACTTCAGCGCGCCCTATTTTAAAGGTCTGCAAAGCATTATTAATAGCGATTTCTAATCGATCTAAACCTAGCCAAAGCTGACAAGGCAGCTGCAAAACATGCATAATTTCACCTTTGTTGTCCAACAACACCGCTTTGAGATGCGCACCACCAATATCCCAACCGATGATTGGCTTGGCAATCAAATGACTAGACATCAATTTGAACCTGATTTTGTTGCAGCTTTGGCCATTCAAAATTTGAATTTGTCAGCATATTAATAATCAGCTCTATTGGATTTGCGCCAATAGCTTCTCGTAAACCTATGTAGCTAGTAGTAAAGCGCGGGTTTATTTCTACAATGTGAATTTCACTATGCTCCAAATATTCATCGACATCGACAATAACATCAATACCGACATAACCCGCTAAATCGGGAAAAGCTTGCGCTATGTTGTTTGCCAGCAATTCAAATTGTGACCAGTGATCGCGCATGCCATTGATTACGCCACCTTTGTAGCTAAGCATGTGATTAACAATCTCAATTTTCTGCGTATTACAACTTAACAGTTGCGCTTTGCCACGATGCATGACACAAGAAATGCTCGCCGATTTACCTGGCTGAAAAGGTTGAATCACGTGCGTATGTTGTTTCTTATTTCGCTCAATCCAATCCTGCATAGTGTCTGCATTATTAAAACATGCAGTGTCACTGCAACCCGCGCCATCATTCGGTTTAGCTAACCATATCCAATGACTTTTGGGCCAATTCTCAAAAGTATAGGTAGGTATTGCCGCAAAACCTGCCTCTTCTAAAGCCAAAAAAGTCGCCATTTTATCACTGGTAACTTTCACAGAAGCAAGCCCACAGCCCAATATCAGCTTACCTTCCATGGTCGCTATTTGTGTTAAATAATGCAGTAAACCATCGGTTTCTGGGGCAATTAAGAAAACGGCATCCACCAATGATATTTGCTCTCGCCAAATCTGCCAGACATCATCATCCGCTTGCACTTCTACACATTCTGCACAATGCTCTGGCAGGTTTAAACGTGCATCCACCGTTGTGCTAACGCTATAATCTAAGCTAGATAAGTCTCGCAGCAAAGCATCGCGCATTAAAGCGCCCTCATTGGCTAAAGACTCGGGTAATGGCGCTGCACACAGGCCTCCACCAGTGATAAACTCACATACAAATATTTTATTAAGTTTGATGATGCAAATAATCCCTGTGATCGATTTACTTAATGGCGCTGTAGTGCACGCCAAACAAGGCGCGCGACAACATTATCAACCAATAAATTCTTTGCTTACTAGCTCAAGTAAGCCGTTAGATATCGTGGCTGCTTTGCTCGATATTTATTCTTTTCAGCAATTATATATTGCCGATTTAAATGCGATACAAAATTTTGAAGGTGTTGATACAACCAACTTTATAATTATTGATGCCATCGCCAAACGCTTTCCTCATGTCAAACTATGGGTTGATGCAGGTATTAGCAACAATTCTAAACTTAATACTTGGCAAAAACTTGATGCTAACATCGTTTTAGGCACTGAAAATTTTGCTAATTTAGACAATTTTTTATCATTAAAGAGTCAGCTAAACTCACAGCTTTTGTTGTCACTAGATTTTATGTCGCATGGCTATCAAGGTCCTGCAGAATTGCTTACAAACAGCAAATATTGGCCGCAAGATGTGATTGTGATGTCGCTAGCCAATGTTGGCGCAAATCAAGGTGTGGATGTTGATTTAATTAAAAAAGTAATGGCGATGGCAGCAAAAAAAAATATCTATGCGGCTGGCGGCATAAGACATGCAGAAGATTTGATAGCGCTAAAAGACCTTGGCGTGCATGGCGCTTTAGTTGCCACGGCCTTGCACCAAAAGCAGCTCACTTATGAGCATTTAAAAAAGCTTTGCCAATAAAAAACCCGAGCAAGCTCGGGCTTAAGTTCACTACCAATCACTTACTCAAGGTTAGCGTGGATGGCACGCATGCCCTCTTCGGTTAAACCTTTAGTATGAACGATATCAGCAATGACAGCCTCTAAGAATATCAAAGCCGAAAGCTCAAATTGAGCCCCCATTGGCATGCCATTAGTCAACGGGAAGCTGTTGTCATTACCAATTTGAATGTTCAAATCAGCTACTTCTGCCATCGCAGATTTCGCTTTCATAGAAACCACTGCTAATTTAGCGCCCACTGATTTTGCTTTTTTTACAAACGGCAATAAAGTCTCTGTGCCACCTGAACCTGAAACCAAAACCAACAAATCGCCTGCTTTAATGGCTGGGGTCACGATTTCACCAATCATGTTCACTTGATATCCACTGTGCACCAAACGCATTGCAAAAAAGCGTGATACTAGGCCTGAACGGCCTGCACCGCCAATAAATATGCGGCCTGCGCCTTCAACCAGTTGCATGAGTTTTGTAGCGTTACTTTTATCCGTTTCAGATAAAATTGTCGTTAAACGGCCTAAAATTAATTGTTGAGAATCCATCTTCAATTCCTTTTACTTTTGTAATTAAATAAAAAATCCCGACGCATTGCTGGGTCGGGATTTTAATGACTCACATCAATAATTGCTTATTGATTGCTAACGAATTAACCGTGAGCGATTTTTGTGATTTCTGCAGCAGAAGCAGCAGGATCAGCAGCGCCGTAAATTGCAGCACCAGCTACGATGATAGAAGCGCCAGCGTCACGTACTTGTGCAGCAGTAGTGGCTTTAACGCCACCAGCAACAGAAATATCCACGCCTAATTTCAAACCAGCAACCATAGCTAAGTCAGCAAATGGTGTTTGGCCAGCAGCTTGTTGATCTAAACCAGTGTGTACGCCAATGATGTGCGCACCTAATTTAGCTACTTCGCGAGTACGCGCTTCTTTATCAGCTACGTTGATTAAGTCAACTTGTGCTTTTTTGCCGTATTTGTTAGCAACATCGATAATGCCTTTGATTGTACCGATATCAGCACAACCAAGAACTGTACAAATGTCTGCACCAGCTTTGTAGAACGGCTCAGCTTCGTAAAAGCCAGCGTCCATTGTTTTCAAATCAACTAAAATTTTGTTGTTTGGGAATTTAGCACGTAATGTTTCAAGCATTTTGATACCGTTATGCTTAATACATGGTGTACCAATTTCCAAGATATCTACGTATGGTGCAACTGCAGTTGCCAACGCTACTGTCGCGTCAAAATCTAATGAATCTAATGCCATTTGGGTTTGTGCCATGATTACTTCTCCGATTAAAAAATTTTATTAAACTAAAACACTCAACCTAAAAGGTTTAAAGTATTTAATTAATTATTGGTTGTAACTAACTAATTCAGTTACAAATTTTACTACTAAAACTACAACAAATATTACAACAAAATCGTTCAGCTAACCGCCCTAGAAGCTAGGATTTCATTGACGTTTAGCGAATTTGAGCTGTGCTTTCAAACTCAAGGACAGCAATCTTAAGTGTCCTACGCATTGTTGTCAATGTTAAACCACAATTAACCGTAATTTTATTAGCACTTAGTTACGGTTTGATGTGATTTAATATAAGAGTTCCTCGCTTATAGTCTTGCGGCTAAAGCAACTTCTAACTTGATTTGATCCGCTACAAACCCACGAATGCCTTCTGCCAATTTCTCAGTCGCCATTGCATCTTGGTTCAATTCAAAACGGAACTCAGCTTCGGTCATTTTAGCAGGTTGTGCTGATTTAGCGCCGCCATCTTTCAACACTCGCGTTAATGTGCCTTCTGTAGCCGCTAAATCTTGCAATAAGTTTGGTGAAACCGTTAATCGATCGCATCCAGCAAGCGCAATCAATTCACCCGTGTTACGGAATGAAGCACCCATCACGACTGTTTTAAAGCCATGTTCTTTATAAAAAGCATAAATCGCACGCACTGAAACCACGCCTGGGTCAGTTTCTTGTGTGTATTCTGTGGTTGGGTTTTTAGCTTTATACCAATCTAAAATACGACCAACGAATGGTGAAATCAAGAAAACGCCAGCTTCAGCACAGGCGCGGGCTTGGCCGAAACCAAATAGAAGCGTCAAATTACATTGAATACCTTCTTTTTCTAAGATTTCGCCGGCTTTAATGCCTTCCCAAGTTGATGCCAATTTAATCAACACGCGGTCTTTGCCTACGCCTGAATCTGCATATAGCTGAATCAATTTACGGCCTTTAGCGACCATTGCATCCAAGTTAAAAGATAAACGCGCGTCCACTTCTGTAGAAATACGACCTGGCACCACTTTAGTAATTTCCGTGCCAATCAATACCGCCAATTTGTCTGCGGCATTGTCAATTTGTTGTTCTTTGCTACCGCCTTGTGCTTTTGCATAAGCAATCGCTGTTTCAATGAGTGGCGCGTATTGTGGCAACTGGCTTGCCTTTAACACTAACGATGGATTAGTTGTTGCATCCACTGGTTTTACTGTTTTAATTGCTTCTACGTCGCCTGTATCGGCCACGATTGTAGTCATGCTTTTGAGCTGATCTAATAAATTTGCCATTGCAACCTCCTAAATAATTTAACAAAATTCTTATTGAAATTCAGACCGAGTATTGTAACCGAAAAAGTTTATTTTCAATACGTCTTTGCTTACATTAGCGCGTGTAAAAGCAAAGTTGCGACAGTTAAATCCGCGCTAGTGCCTGGGTTAATGTTGCGCTTTTTAAGTGCAGAATCAAAGGTTAGTAACTCTGTTTGATAGGTTTTTGGATTGTACGATTTTAAAAACGCTTCTTCATGCGCGATAGCTTCGTTCTGCACCAACCCGGCAATTGTATCGCCGTATTTGCGAACAATATGACTATCCATAAATTTCGCCATAAAATGCAAATGTACCGCAGTTACAGCCCAAGCGGGGCGTTGCCACCTGGCGAGCGCTTGTTGATAGCTGGCCAAGCCATCCAAAATGTCCGCAAAGTTGTTGGCATACTGCTGTGCAATTAAGTCCCTATGAGCCGCTTCTAGCATGGCCTGCAATAAATTACAATTTGCCGGCTGATGCACATCATGTAATGTACTTTCACCCAAACCAGCTGGATTAGCCAAGTTAATTGCGCTAAAAGTTAGCTCTGCATCCTTTTGTGTAGTACTAGCCAATACGTTAAAAAGCTTAGTCAAATAATAAATCCTATGATCTTCAATCAATGCCGCGTGAATCAAAGGCGCACACAATAAAATTAGCCCTAAATTAGTATTGCAATTGACGGCTTTTTGCGTGGCTTGCACACTCAATAAAATGCGCTCACCCAAGCTTAAATTTGGCAACGTGATTACACTGGCTACCGCCTCTGCGCTGTGCACAAAGTCTTGTATAGTCATGCCGTGACCATCAGCAAATATATGTACATTGCCAGGTTTTAATGCCTCGAGCTCCGCCATACATGAGGCTTTGAAGATATCTGATAGTTGCTGGTTTTGCTTCATCAATTACTTAATTTGATTCAAACTTATTTAAAAAATCATCCACTAAAACTTGTGCAATATCTATTGATGTCACACTCTGCAAACCACGCCAAGCAGGAATACTATTCACCTCTAGCACCCACAATTTATGCGTTTTATCACGAATAATGTCTACACCACAATAAGCGATATCAAGCGCCTTGGCTGCTAGCAGAGCAATGGCCATCACATCTGCTTCGTCTGTTTTTGTACATTGTCCACCTTGCGCTACATTATGCAACCAACTTTCTCCAGATCTTTTCATCGCGGCAACTAATTGATTGTTAACAATAAAAACACGGTAGTCATGTGGCGCTTCTATAAACTC
>JANNFN010000084.1:0-4772 GCA_031379885.1 Methylotenera sp. | reverse complement strand
CAATGGACCATGAAATTATTGCGAAACTGTACCGCTAAACGCTACGACATTAACAAAGAGCGTATGGTGCGGTTGGCGGAATATAGCCGTGATTGCCTAGGCGAATTGCGCACTGCGACTGGCATTGCTTACGAAGGCCGCACACAGGGCACTTTGCAAGTTTTCCGTACACAAAAACAGTTGGATGCAGAAGCGAAAGACATTGCAGTGTTAAGTCGAATGGGCGTGCCGTTTGAACATCTTGACCCCGATGGTTGCGCACGCGTAGAGCCAGCATTAGCACTAGTAAAAGATCAACTATTAGGCGGTTTACGTTTACCTGGCGATGAAACGGGCGATTGCCAATTGTTCACGACTAATTTGTCCGAAAAAGCAAAAGCAATGGGAGTGAAATTTCTTCATAATGTGTCGATAACTCGCTTGCTCACTGAAAACGGCAAGCTAAGAGGCGTAGAAATTGATGCGGAAAATGATAGACAAATACTGCAAGCTGATCAATACATAGTCGCACTGGGTAGTTATTCGCGTGAGCTCATGTTGGGCTTGGGGTTGCAAATCCCTGTGTATCCAGTGAAAGGCTACTCGCTTACTGTGCCAGTCATTAATAGTGCAGCTGCCCCCATCTCTACGGTGATGGATGAAACCTACAAGGTTGCTATTACTCGTTTTGACGATAGAATTAGAGTAGGTGGCATGGCGGAGCTGGCCGGTTTTGATTTAAGTCTTAATCCGCGCCGCCGTGAAACGCTGGAAATGGTGTTAAATAGCTTGTTTCCCAATGGTGGCGATGTATCAAAATCATTATTCTGGACAGGCTTACGGCCTATGACGCCAGATGGAACACCGATAATCGGACGTGCATCTGAAACATATGACAACGTATGGTTGAATACTGGTCATGGTACGCTAGGTTGGACGATGGCCTGCGGTTCTGGGCAATTGCTGGCGGATTTAGTGGCGAATAAACGTACAGCAATTCAAAGTGAAGATTTTGCCATTACGCGGTACAATAAACACTATAAAAGCACTGCCCTGCAAGCCAATATCCATGCGGGCTTTCAGGCATGAATAACCAGCTTCAGCTGGTATATTCTGCGGCGACAACCCTAGCGGTTGCAGGCATGCTTAATTAAAGTTAAAAACATTAAAATAAAACTATAAACAATTTTTATGACTCGTCCAGCCATTGCACATATTCGCCTAGATGCATTTCGCCATAACTACCGCGTTGCTAAGCAAATGCACGGCGGCAAAGCGTTGGCCGTGATTAAAGCCAATGCCTATGGCCATGGTGCCGTGCAATGCGCTAAAGCGATTGAAAATGAAGCTGATGGCTTTGCCGTGGCCTGCTTGGAAGAAGCAATAGAGCTTAGAAAAGCTGGCATCAAAGCACCCATTCTATTGCTAGAAGGTTTTTTTGAAGCCGCCGAACTGCCAGAAATTGTCGCGAATGACTTGTGGATAGTCGTGCATGCGCAGTGGCAGGTGGAAGTGTTGCTGACAACAGAACTCGCAAAACCACTACAAATTTGGCTAAAAATGGATAGCGGCATGCACCGCGTGGGTTTATCACCTGCTGAGTATTCACAAGCCTTTATGCGCTTATGCAAGCATACCAATGTTGCAAAAATTGTGCTGATGTCGCATTTTTCAAATGCGGATAATTTAAATTTACAGCATACCGCTCAGCAAGTAGAAGTATTTAAAAATACAGTTGCAGGCTTAAATTCTAAAGCTTATAGAGCCGAATTTAGTTTAGCGAATTCAGCCGCTATTTTGGGCTGGCCGACAGCGCAAGCCAACTGGTCGCGTCCTGGCATTATGTTATATGGCGCAGATCCGTTAATGAATACTGATACAAAATTACATCCTGTGATGCAGCTCACATCAAAAATTATCTCCATTCGACACATTCAAACAGGGGAATCTATAGGTTACGGAAGTATGTTTACTGCGGCGCGCGATACCATTGTTGGTGTAGTTGCATGCGGCTATGCCGATGGTTACCCAAGAAGCGCCAGTAATGCGGCGACTGCAGCGGTTGATGGTGTGATGACAAAGCTCATCGGCCGCGTGTCCATGGATATGCTGTTTGTGGATTTAACTGATGTTTCTGGTGCTAAAATTGGCTCAAATGTTGAGTTGTGGGGCGATACCGTATTAGCAAACGATGTCGCCAAAGCAGCAGGTACTATCGCTTACGAGTTATTTTGCAACGTAAAACGCGTACAATTCAAGTATTCTGATAGTGAGTAATTTTTAAGTGAAAGAGATGTTATGAAAGTCATCCAAACTCCAAATGCACCCGCCGCAATCGGCCCATATTCACAAGCTATGGCTGTGGGTGATTTTTTGTTCACGTCAGGTCAAATTCCATTACGTGCCGATGGGACGCTAAATGATGGTGATATTGCCGTGCAAACAACGCAAGTGTTGGCGAACTTAAAAGCTGTGATTGAAGCCGCAGGCGGTAGCTTAAGCAAAGTGGTAAAAACTACCGTGTTTTTAAAAGATCTGGATGATTTTGTTGCTATGAATAAAGTTTATGGTGAAACCTTTGGTAGCCACACACCAGCGCGCTCTACCGTGCAAGTCGCCAAATTGCCGCGTGATGTGCTGGTAGAAATTGAAGCAATTGTTTCGTTAGCATAAAGTATGGAAAAGAACCGGCTGGAAGCCTTTAGCGACGGCGTCATCGCCATTATTATTACCATTATGGTGTTAGAACTGAAAGTGCCGCATGGTAGTGATATTGCTTCGCTCCAGCCCTTATTGCCCGTGTTTCTAAGTTACGTGCTGAGCTTTATATATGTAGGCATTTACTGGAACAATCATCATCACATGTTGCAGACAGTTAAGCATGTCACCGGCGGCATATTGTGGGCGAATTTACACTTGTTGTTTTGGCTGTCACTGTTTCCATTTGTCACGGGCTGGATGGGTGAGAACCATTTTGCTGCGATGCCATCTGCCTTATATGGTCTTGTGCTGTTAATGGCTTCCATTGCTTATTTCATCCTGCAAAAGTTGATTATTACAAGCCAAGGTGAAAGCTCTTTGCTTGCAAAAGCAGTGGGACGTGACTTCAAAAGTAAATTGTCGTCATTGCTTTATATTGTGGGTGTCGCTGCAGCGTTCTATTCGCCAATACTCTCAGGCCTCATTTATGCCGCAGTTGCCTTGATGTGGTTAATTCCAGATAGCCGCATTGAGCGCGTTATTGTTTAGAAATTTTATATGCTAAAAGTATTAGCTGGAGATCTTTCTGCAACATTCAATCTGGATGGCATGCATGGTCAGCAATATGTTGAACGTCGGGAAGAAGTTGCTCAGTCATTTTGCGAGCAATTACTACTACATGACCAAATTATTATTCCGACTCACGACTATCTAACTGCTGCTGGGTTGATTGCCCTCTTCGGGGAGCACACGGTTATAGAGTTGTTGGAGTCAGATCAACTTAGGTTTATTAGGCTTCGCGGGCTTTTTGGTTACGTACGTGGGAAAGGACGAGATGGTAGCTTAGTAACCTTCGGAGATCCAGCTGCACAAAGACCTCAAGATTCTCCTATTGAGGCTTCAATTGCCGCTGGCCTTGATGCAATTCAATTGCCGTTAACCGAACGTAGTAAGCTAGCAAAATTACTTGCCGAAAAGTCACATCCGATGGAGTTATCTCAAGTCGTTGATGCAGTTCGCGATAGTGCCTACGCAGATTTTCGTCACACCCCGCTTTGGCACAACTACTATACCTTTCATAAGCCTGGATTACTAAAGTTGCCAGGTATGCAGAAGATGCAAACTCGTGTTCTAGGACCAAATACCGATGCATCAGGAAATCCTGTAGATGCACTTCTTGCGCTCACGTTGACTAATATAGAACTTTATCTCTCAAAACAATTTGATTGCACTAGCATGTCAACTGGCTCACCAGTTGGTGACTGTTTAGATATTAAGCTAAGTTATTTAAAACGTGACCATCCTGCGCGAAATCGTCTGTGGTCGTTTCTAGAGGTCACGAATGTTCCAAATCTTGCGGTAGTAACATTAGCCGATTCGGCTAAATTTTCTAGCCTGTTAAAGCTGACTCAAAGTAGAAATGCTGGTGTATTTCGAGAATGGTTTCATCATACCGCTCATCTTTCAGAACAAGAAGTTCTTACAAGATACGTTGACCTTCTGCACGAAGTACCTTGGGCGCAAACTGCACCAGCAAAGGTACTTAGGTTTGCGGTATCAATTGGTCTTGGCGTTGTTAATCCCGCACTTGGTATGGCAGTAGCAACAGGTATTACGGATACTTTTCTACTTGATCGGTTACTCCGAGGAAATTCTGCAAAGTATTTTATCGAGGATCTTCGTACTTTTAGCGGTAAGATTGGTTCCCGTCGTTAATTTCAATTTAAGAAGCTAGCAATTAGAGTATGTAAAATCAGCCCAGCAAACGGATCACGTCGTGGGCTTTTTTATGGACAGATTATTGAAATTAAAGCCCGGATTTTAACTTGGTAAAAGCCCTCGTCATGACTCTGCGTGTGGCATTGCTGCGTACTTGGTAAAACTGCGCTTTGCTGCTTAGGTATTCATCTGGCGGAAACGCGATTTTGTTGGCGAGTACATCTGGGTTTATATATTTTCGCGCTGCCAAGTTGGGGCTAGTGAACATGGTGTAATTGGTAATTTCTGCCTGCACTTGTGGGCGCAAAATATAATTTATCCATAGCAGCGCATTTTCGCGGTGCGGCGCATCAACAGGAATCATCATCGATTCA
>JANNFN010000053.1:0-2690 GCA_031379885.1 Methylotenera sp. | reverse complement strand
GTTTTTGCACCAGCTTCGCATCTTGTCCCTCAACCATCACGCGGATTTTTGGCTCGGTACCCGAGGCGCGTAGTAGCACACGTCCTGCGCCATTTAGCTCTGTCTCGGCTTTTTTAACAGCTTTTTGAATTTGTGGAGTTTCTAAATCCAGCTTATTCTTAGTCGTTACATTGATAAGCACTTGTGGGTACAACACTAGTTCTGCGCGCATTTGCGTGAGTGTTTTGCCGCTTTGTTTTAGCGCATGCAGCACTTGCAATGCAGCAATAATCGCATCGCCACTGGTGTGTTTATCTAGCGTTAAAATGTGACCAGAATTTTCTCCGCCCAGTTTCCAGTTTTTTTCAATTAAAAGCTCCAACACATATCTATCACCCACTTTAGCGCGCGCGAAAGGAATTTGGTGTTTTTGCAGCGCATGTTCTAGTGCTAAGTTAGTCATCAAAGTGCCCGCCACGCCGCCTTTAAGCTTGCCTTTGGCATATAAACCCAGCGCGATGATATAAAGTAATTGGTCACCATCCAGCAGATTGCCGCTTGCATCCACCATCATCACACGATCGCCATCACCATCAAACGCAATGCCCATATCGGCCTTGTGTTCTACCACGGCTTTTTGTAGCGCTTGCGGATGCGTAGAGCCAACTTGCTCGTTAATATTCAGGCCATCGGGGCTATTGCCGATGCTGATGATTTCTGCGCCCAGCTCGTGAAAGACATTGGGTGCAACATGATAAGTGGCGCCGTGCGCACAATCCAGCACGATTTTTAGGCCGCGCAAATCCATATTGTTGGGGAAGGTACTTTTGCAGAACTCCACATAACGGCCAGCGGCATCGTCTATGCGCCGCGCCTTGCCCAACTTGGCTGATTCCATCACTTGCATGGGTTTTTCTAGCTCAGCTTCAATGGCATGTTCAATATCATCGGGCAGTTTTGCGCCTTCGGCCGAGAAAAACTTAATGCCGTTATCGTAATAAGGATTGTGCGAGGCAGAAATAACAATGCCCGCCTGCGCGCGCAAAGCGCGAGTAAGGTAAGCCACAGCTGGTGTGGGCATTGGCCCTGTGAGCAACACATCGACGCCCGCAGCAGATAAACCTGCCTCTAGCGCAGCCTCTAGCATATAGCCAGAAATGCGCGTATCTTTCCCGATGAGTACCGCTGGGCGCGCGCCTTTTGTGCCTTTTGAAGCTAACACGCGGCCTGCCGCGTAACCCAAACGCATCACGAAATCTGGCGTAATTGGGCCTTCACCGACTTTGCCGCGAATACCATCTGTACCAAAATAATTTTTACTCATATTTTCCCAAAATTACTGTTTTTATTAGTTTATTGAATAGCTGTAAAAACCTTCAAAGCTTCAACTGTCGCTTTAACATCATGCACCCGCAGTATTTTAGCGCCTTTTTGGACTGTTATCACAGAAGCCGCAATACTGGCGTAGAGCCTTGCATCGACGTCATTACCCGTCACTTGTGCCGTTATCATTTGACCCAGTACTGATTTGCGCGACAAACCCACCAACAAAGGTTGACCTAAACTCGCAAAGCTTTCGAGCTGCTGAATTAAAGTAATGTTATGCTCGCGCGTTTTGCCAAAGCCAAAACCAGGATCAAGCACAATATTAGATGCTCCAACACCCGCATGAATGCTTGCTTGCAGACGTGCTTTTAAAAATTCTTTTACATCATTCACCACATCATTATATTGCGGATTATCTTGCATGGTCTGCGGCGTGCCTTGCATGTGCATTAAACACACACCCGCGTTAGAGTTTGCAACAACTTCCAATGCGCCATTTTCTTGCAGCGCACGTACATCATTGACCATACTCGCACCTGCGGCAATGGCGGCTTGCATTACTTGCGGCTTGTAGGTATCAATAGAGATTGGAATATTAATTTGCTTAACTAAACCTTCAATCACTGGAATCACGCGGTCTAGCTCTTGTTGCAAACTGACTGGTGTGGCATTGGGGCGCGTAGATTCTCCACCAATATCGAGGATGTCGGCACCCTCTTCCACCAACTTTAAAGCATGTTCAATTGCTAGATTGGTACTTGAGAACTTGCCACCATCAGAAAAAGAATCAGGCGTGACATTGACAATGCCCATGACGCGCGGCGTTGTTAGATCGAGCTGAAATTTTCCGCATGTAAACTGCATAAAAAAAGGGCTAATTAAATTAGCCCTTATTCTAACATTAATCAGCCTTAGCTTTTGGCAGTTGGCTGCGGCACTGGTGTTGCGGTGTTGCCTGAAGAGCCACTATCGCCACTAGGTTTAATTTTAGATTGACGCGGTTTTGGCTCGCGTACTGGCAAGCCAGCCATTACGTCATTAATTTGGTCTGCATCAATGGTTTCATACTCCATCAAAGCTGCCGTCATGGCTTCCACTTTGTCTTTATTGTTTTCCAATAACTGTCGCGCGATGCCATATTGCTCATCCAAAATACGACGGATTTCCGCATCCACTTTTTGTTGCGTTGCTTCAGAAACCGTTTTAGAACTCATGCTGCCAAAGAACGAATCCTGCTCATCCCCTGCGTAAACCATGATGCCTAGCGCGTCACTCATGCCGTACTTGGTTACCATCGCGCGTGCTAGTTTGGTAGCGCGTTCAAAATCGTTCGATGCGCCTGTCGACATTTGATTCATAAAGATTTCTTCTGCAATACGGCCGCC
>JANNFN010000157.1:0-7437 GCA_031379885.1 Methylotenera sp. | reverse complement strand
AATTTACCAGTAGATGAGAATCACGTGATTGCCGAGCGGCGCGAGAAACTAAAGGCGATCCGCGCAAAAGGTATTGCGTTCCCCAATGACTTCAAACCAGATGCTCTGGCAGCCAATATCCATGGGGCTCACAGCGGCACTGAAAATGAAGCATTTGAAGCAAAACCTGTGCATGTAAAAGTGGCGGGCCGCATGATGCTAAAGCGCGTGATGGGTAAGGCGAGTTTTGCCACTTTGCAAGATAAAAGCGGGCGCATTCAATTATTTATTGGCAGCAGCAATTTGGATGAAGCGACCTACGAAGCTTTTAAACATTGGGATTTGGGCGATATTTTAGCTGCAACTGGCTATTTGTTTAAAACCAAAACTGGCGAGTTATCAGTAAAAGTGAACGAGTTGCGTTTGCTCACAAAATCACTGCGCCCTTTGCCCGAAAAATTTCACGGCTTGACCGACCAAGAGGTGAAATATCGCCAACGTTATGTCGATTTAATTGTGAACGAAGAAACGCGTGCGACCTTTATGGCGCGTAGCAAAGTGGTTGCAGCGATTCGTAACTTTATGATTGTAAATGAATTTTTAGAAGTTGAAACGCCGATGTTGCACCCAATCCCTGGTGGCGCGTCGGCTAAACCGTTTATGACGCACCACAACGCACTCGATATGCAAATGTTTATGCGTATTGCACCCGAGCTATATTTAAAGCGCTTAGTTGTTGGCGGTTTTGAACGTGTTTTTGAGATGAATCGCAACTTCCGTAATGAAGGTTTATCCGTTCGGCATAATCCAGAATTTACCATGATGGAATTTTACGCGGCCTATACCGATTATCATTGGCTGATGGGATTTACAGAAGATTGCATTCGCGCTGCGGCCATTGCTGCGCGCGGCACAGCGACGATTTCTTACGATGGACGCGAAGTCGATTTGAGTAAGCCGTTTGAGCGTTTAACGGTGATTGGCGCAATTCAAAAACATGCACCAGAATTTACTTTGGCACAATTAAATGACGAAGATTTCTTACGCAAAGAATTTAAGAAACATGGCTTGGAAGCCAATAAACACGCGGGTGTTGGCTCGTTACAATTAAGCTTATTTGAAGAAGTTGCAGAAGCAAAACTTTGGAACCCGACTTATATTATCGATTACCCTGTAGAAGTTTCGCCGCTCGCACGCGCATCGGACAAAAACCCAGAAATCACCGAGCGATTTGAATTGTTTATTACGGGTCGCGAATTCGCCAACGGTTTTAGCGAGTTAAACGATGCAGAAGACCAAGCCGCGCGCTTTAACGCGCAAATGAAAGCCAAAGAAGCAGGCGATGCAGAAGCGATGTATTATGATGCCGATTTTATCCGCGCGTTAGAGTACGGCATGCCGCCAACGGGCGGTTGCGGCATTGGCATTGATCGACTGGTGATGTTGATTACCGATTCGCCCAGCATTCGCGATGTGATTTTGTTCCCGCATATGCGACCAGAAGCTTAAGTGTAATTGCGTAAAAAAGCCGTCTAAAAAGACGGCTTTTTTATTGTGGTAAAAATGCTACTTCCACCTTAAAAATAGCTCTTTGTCATCAAACTGTCATATAAATGTCTCAAACTTCGCCTGTTGAAAACTTTTACTAAACAAACATTTTTTAAAGTAACTACAGGGGATTTTTTATGAACATTAAATTACGTAAACTAGTGGCAGCAACATTAGCTGGCACAGTGCTAATGGGCTTTGGCGCGAATGCAATGGCAGACTCTGCATTTGATTTGATACAGACCTTAATTGCAAAAGGCGTGCTAACAGAAGAAGAAGGCCTAGAACTGATGAAGGGCACAGAAATAGAGAAGCGAGAGAGTAAGAAAAAATCTATAAGCGCAAATTATAAAGACGGGCTAACCTTTGAATCTGGCAGTGGTGATTTTTCGTTTACACCAACGGGTCGTGTACATACTGATTACCGTGTTTTTGATCATAACGAAGGTAGCAATAACCCACCACTTCTTGGTGCTACGATTACAAACTCAGTAGTTACTGCTAACCCAACAAATATTGGCGCGGATACTTTTGATATTCGCCGTGCGCGTATTGGTTTTAAAACCAAATATAAAGAGTTCTACGAAGCAGAATTGAATGCTGATATTTCTGTTGGTGGGAACACTTCTGTAACATCTACTAACTGGGATGTGGCCTATTTTAACGTAGCTTGGTGGAAAGAAGCACAATTCCGTTTTGGTTTGTTCAAAATGCCAATGAATTTAGAAGAGGTAACTAGCTCTAACAATATTGATTTTATGGAACGTTCATACGTGAATGCACTTTCACCTCAAAAAGAAATTGGTGCAATGATTCATGGCACACCATTTGCAGGTATCACTTACGCACTAGCTGCATCAAATGGCTCTGGCTCAAAACAAGCTGAAACAGACATTCGCGAAGATAGTAAAGATGTGATTGGTCGTGTAACCGCCAACTTTGCAGAAATGATGACTGTCCCAAATAAAGATGCAATTTTCCATGTAGGGCTTTCTTATTCACAAGGTGACCAACCACAAGGTACTATTGGTGTTTCAGGACGCACAGAATCTCGTGGTGCAACATTCTTTAGAGCGCCAGTGTTAGCAAATACAGGTGCGAAAGGATATCAAAATATTGACCGCACTCGATTTGGTGTTGAAGGTGCAGTTGCACTTAATAATTTTAAAGTGCAAGGCGAATGGTTACAACAAAATAACGATTTTAAAACCAACACACGTAGCTATGATTTAGATACAAACGCCTGGTATGCTGAAGCATTGTGGGCAATTACTGGTGAAAAATATGCTGATGGTTATAAAAACGGTGTAATGGGTAGTATTAAACCACTCAAGGATTTTGACCCAGAAACATTTAGCGGTGGCGCGTGGGAGATTGGTTTGCGTTTCAATAAATTTGATGCATCTGATTACAATACTGTTGGTATAGAGCAAGGTACAACTTTAGGTGCGGCTGATGCGTCAATTACAACAAGAGCGGGTGGTTTTACAGAAGCTAAATCATATACCGCAGGCATTAAATTCTTGCCTAACTCAAATATGCGCCTTATGTTGAATTATGTAAAAACAGACTTTAACGATGTGATTGGCGGCGCAACAGGTGGTATTGTCCTCAACAATAAACGTATTGATGATGAAAAAGCTGTGCTAATGCGCGCGCAATGGATGTTCTAATTTAGAATTGATATTGAAAAATTTAAAACCCGCTTCGGCGGGTTTTTTTATATGCGGCGCTTATTAGCTTATGCAGATTTATTCTAATCATCCTTTAATTTAACTTATATAATGCGGCGTTAAATTAAATTCAGGAATATTCATGAAACCAAGTTTTATTAATGCATTGGTTATTTTTGCCTATATATTTAGCACGAATGCTTATGCGCAGCCAATTGAAGACGGCAGAATTTGGTTGGGGATTAATTTGCAAGGTAAATTAGCCGACACTGGCTTGAACTGGAGTGCAGAATTACAGCCTAGATGGCGCGAGGAAGGTGACAATTTAGATCAGTTAATTATCAGGCCAGCGCTGTTTTATAAGCTTGATGCTAAAAGTAGCGTCTGGTTTGGATACGAAAAGGTCATTAATCACCCAGAAAGTAAGGCGACTTTCGATGAACATCGTTTGTGGCAACAATACAGCTACGTATTTGGTCCTATTAATACCGTGACTATACAAAATAGAACACGCCTTGAAGAGCGTCGCAAAGAGCATGCTAAGGAAACCAATTATCGCCTGCGCCAAATGTTAAAAGCGAGCATGCCTTTAGAAATTAATCCAAAAATTTCATTAATCATTTCAGACGAGCTATTTATTAACTTTAATGCCACAGATTGGGGTGTGCGTAGTGGCTTTGATCAAAATCGTTTATTTATGGGTGCTGGGTATGTATTTAATCCTACAGTAAAGCTTGAGGCAGGGTACTTAAACCAGTATGTAAACAGTAATCCTGTTGATAAGATGAACCATGTACTTTCTAGTACGGTGAGTTTTTCTTTTTAATGTCTGATTTGCAGTAGCAAAAGGCCGCTCTAGTAGTGGGCTTTTTTTTGACTCTAGTTAACTAAGGTATAATTCAACTGATAGAAATTTAGGAAAAATGTATGTACAAACACCCTCTTTTAGATCGCGATAAAATAAGCCCGCAAGAGGCTTTAGATATTTTAATTGAAGGCAATCACCGTTTTGCTAACAATTTAATCGGTAGTAAGGACATGCAAAGTTTGGTAGAAATTACCAAAAATAAGCAACATCCGTTTGCGTCATTTTTAAGTTGTAGCGATTCGCGCGCGCCTGTGGAATTGTTGTTTGATCAAGCACTTGGAGATATTTTTAGTGTGAGGCTGGCGGGCAATATCGCGTCTGATAAATGCATCGGTAGCTTAGAATTTAGCAGCAAATATCTTGGTAGTAAATTGATTGTGGAGAAGGGTCACAGCAGCTGTGGTGCGGTTAAAGCTGCTTGCGATGACTTTAAAGATGGCCATATTGGCGAGATTGTTAACATGATTAAGCCAGCCATTCGCCACGAAAAAACGGTGCTGAGTGGCAGAAATTCTAACAATGAAGTCTTTGTTGCAAAGATTTGTGAGCACAATGTGAGCTATCAAATTGACCAAATTATTCGCACCAGCGATATTGTGCAAGATATGATTACGGCCAAACAAATTGGTGTAGTAGGTGGCGTTTACGATTTAAATACGGGCAAGGTTCAGTTTTTACCAGAAACATTCAGTTTTTAAATCAATGCGTTAGCAAGCGCTCAATTTTATAAGGGGTTTGGCGGCAATGATAGACGTGGTCATTCTATTTTTTATATTGGGTTTAATTGCTGGGCTTTTGCGTTCTGAGCTCAAGCTGCCGGCAGCCTTGTATGAAACACTTTCACTGGTTTTATTACTTACGATTGGCTTAAAGGGTGGCGAAGGCCTTGCAAAACAGGCAATAGCGCCGCTTCTTCCCCAGTTGGGCATTGTCATGATGCTCGGCATTGCACAAACCTTCATCGCTTTCCTTATTCTAAGTTTTGTAGGCAAGTTAGGGCGTGCTGATGCGGCAGCCACAGCTGCGCATTATGGCTCAGTCAGTGTAGCCACATTTGCGGTGGCTACAAATTGGTTAATGAGCCGCAATATTGCGTTTGAACCGCAATTGACCATATTTCTCACTGTGATGGAAGTGCCAGCAATCATTGTAGGTATCGTGCTGGCGCGCGGCTTAAGCAAGCAGACAGACTGGCGCGCACTTGCACATGAAAGTTTTTTGGGCAAGGGCGTTACTTTGCTGATAGGCGGTATGGCCATTGGCTGGGCGGCAGGGCCAGAAGGATTAGCGCCAATTAAAGGCTTATTTTATGATTTATTTAAGGGCGCATTGACCTTGTTTCTGTTGGAGATGGGGCTAATTGTTGCGCGGCAAGCGGGTGAGCTGCGTAAGCGCGGCATGTTTATTATCGCGTTTGGTGTATTGATGCCTTTGCTATCAGCCTTGCTAGGCACTGCGTGTGGTATTGCCATGGGGCTTTCCGTTGGCGGTATAACTTTACTTACTACTCTGGCTGCCAGCGCATCTTACATTGCTGTGCCCGCCACCATACGTTTGGCAATTCCAGAGGCGAATCCTGCATTGTCACTAGCCGCCGTGCTTGGTATCACTTTTCCGTTTAATATTTTAGTGGGCATTCCGCTTTACCACTGGCTGGCTGTAGAATTAACAGGAGTAATGGTATGACTTTAAGCACAGAAAAAAGAACGTTATTAACTGTTATTACAGAAAGCGCTATAGAAGAAACACTGTTGAAAGACTTGGAAAAGCTTGGGGTTCGAGGTTACACCGTTTCCGATGCACGTGGTCGCGGCGGTCGCGGTGTGCGAGATGCGACATGGGGGGAAGTTTCCAATATCCGTCTCGAAGTGATTTGCGCGCGTACTATGGCTGAAACTGTACTCAACCATATTCAGAGCCATTACTACGCCAATTATGCAATGGTGGCTTTTTTGCAAGAAGTCGAGATTTTGCGCCCTGAGAAGTTTAGTTAGCGGTGGCCTTCTTTAGCCATGTTGATGCTATATTTAGGAATTTCTATCACCAAATCAGTTGTGCCGACTAAGGCCTGACAACTTAAGCGCGAATTCGGCTCCAAACCCCACGCTTTGTCGAGCAAATCATCTTCTTTATCATCTGATGGGTTGAGCGTTTTAAAGCCTTCACGAATAATCACATGACACGTCGTGCAAGCACAGGCTTGGTCGCAAGCGTGGTCAATGTCGATTTCGTTGTCGAGCAAAGTTTGGCAGATTGATTCGCCTGTTTTGGCCTCAATCGCCGCGCCTTCTGGGCAAAGTTCTACGTGCGGTAATACAATAATTTGTGGCATATTTTTTCTTTATATCTCTAAGCTATCTAAATTTTTACCCGCCAGCGCGCGGCTCACGCTCGCATCCATGCGCTTTGCAGCGAAGTCTTCAGTCGCAGTATTGAGCGCTTCTGTTGCTTCACGAATAGCATCGCCAGAACCTTTATGGATATTGACTTCCAGAACATTTATTTTAGCTTTTATTTGTTCTTTTTCTTGATTATTTAGCAAGTATTCATCTTGTTCCAGCGCGGCTTTTATTGCAGCCAATAAGCTTTCCGCATCCACTTTTGCTTCGGCCAGCAAGCGCGCATTTTTATCACTTTCGGCAGCGCCAAAGCTGCTTTGCAGCATGCTTAAAATCTGCTCCTCACTTAAGCCGTAGCTTGGTTTTACCACGATATTGGCTTCAACATTGCTGGTCATTTCGCGAGCAGAAACGCTCAGTAAGCCATCGGCATCGACGGTAAAAGTTACCCGTATGCGCGCCGCACCTGCCACCATCGGTGGGATGCCGCGCAACTCAAAGCGTGTCAGCGAGCGACAATCTGTCACCAACTCGCGCTCACCTTGCAGAACGTGAATACTTATAGCAGTTTGACCATCTTTAAAGGTAGTGAATTCTTGGGCGCGCGCAATTGGCAGTGTTGAATTGCGCGGAATAATTTTTTCCACCAAGCCACCCATGGTTTCCAAGCCGAGTGAAAGCGGAATTACATCCAGCAACAATAAATCTTGATCGCTCTTATTGCCAGCTAAAGTGTTAGCTTGTATGGCCGCACCTAGTGCCACGACTTTATCAGGATCTAAATTAGTGAGCGGTGTTTGCTTAAAAAAATCGGCTACAGCTAGACGTATTTGCGGCATGCGTGTCGCGCCGCCGACCATCACCACGCCTTTAATATCTTCAATCGTTAGCCCTGCATCGCGCAGCGCTTTTTTTGTAGGACTAAGCGTTTTAGCGACTAAAGTTTGTGTAAATTCGTTAAATTGCTTGGTGGTGAGCGTGACATTAATTACTTCGCCTGTACTTAACACGCTAGTGATTTGTGCTGTTG
>JANNFN010000128.1:0-12680 GCA_031379885.1 Methylotenera sp. | reverse complement strand
TGGCGATTGCGACGCAATACTTAAAAAGCAAATTGAAAAGCCTGTTAAAACTATATGTTGTTTGGATTATTTTTTTTGCTAAATTAGCATTAGCAGATGATCTAGTTCTCAATTCCACACTTTCAATCAAACCCGAAGATGTTGCAGTTGTTGTGAATGAACAGGATGCAAATAGTATAGAAGTCGGAGATTATTATTTAAAAGCTAGGAACATCCCTAGAAAAAATTTAATCACATTGACTATACCTATCAACACCAAGGAGCTGACAGAGAAGCAATTTGCACCGATTCGTGAAAAAATTTATTCAAATCTAAGTTCAAACATTCAGGTGATTGTTTTGATGTGGACTACGCCTTACGCAGTTAAGTGCAACTCAATTACTTCTGCAATTACATTGGGTTACGAGCCAAAGCAATGTGCAGGTAGCTGTGTTGCTGGCAAAAAGAATCCTTACTTTAATAGCGCTTCACGCTCGCCAGCACAAGATTTTAATATGCGGCTATCAATTTTGCTACCGACAGATTCTGTTGATTTGGCTAAATCTATTATTGATAAAGGAGTTTTAAGTTCTTTTAATTTAAATGAGGCTACTGCTTATTTTTTGAGAACTAAAGATAAAAGTAGAAGCAAGCCGAGAGAAGTTTTTTATCCGCGAGATTTGACCAGAATAGATTCGAAAAAATTATTACTACGAACACTCAATGCAGATTACATTCAAGATAAAAAAGACGTGATGTTTTATTTTACTGGAATTAAATTTGTGGCGGCTTTAGAAACACTTAATTTCACGCCAGGTGCGATTGCAGACCATCTTACTTCAAGGGGTGGGGTTTTATATAACACTTCACAAATGTCCAGTTTAAAATGGTTGGAAGCAGGCGCAACTGGGAGTTTTGGTTCGGTATCTGAGCCTTGTAACTATTGGCAGAAATTTCCTAATCCAGAGGTATTGGTAAATCATTATTTAGCAGGTGAAGCGCTGATTGAGGCTTATTGGAAAAGTGTTTATTGGCCAGCGCAGGGGCTTTTTATTGGTGAGCCACTAGCAGCACCTTACCAGAATCACATACAAAATTAGCATAATTCACATATAAAATATTATTTTTATGTATTCCATTAGCCCGTTTGGGTTGTTAGTACCCATTTATTCAAAATTTGCTGATAAACTGCGCTTCTTAATAATAAATTCAATCAAAATAATGTTTATTATTGTAGGCTTATGCCGCAAAATAATGAGATTACTTTAAAAGGCTTAACTATGAACAAGTTTGTTAAAAATATTGTATCGAATTCACTTATTACATTATTTTTGCTTATGTGTGTTGCTGGCTGCTCAACACCAGAGGAAAAGGCTGAAAAATACTATGAAAAAGGCATGGCTTTATTAGAGAAAAATCCTGATAAAGCTAAATTAGAGTTTCAAAATGCCTTACAGATTAAAAAGAATATGACCAAAGCCATGTATGGCGTGGCTCTTGTGGCAGAACGCAAAGGTGATTGGAAAGCGACTTTTGGATTGCTAAATAAAGTGCTTCAACAAGACCCTAAACACATTGAGGCCTTGGTTAAAACTGGCCAAATTTTATTGGCTGGTGGCAAGCTGGATATTGCACTCGAAAGAAGTAATAAAGCGCTAGAAATTGATAAGAATAATGTTCTGGCACTTAACCTGCGTGCTGCTGTACAGCTTAAATTAAATGACGCAAAAGGTGCAATTGAATATGCAAATTTGGCCTTAGCGAATGATCCAGGCAATCAAGATGCATACGTTTTACTTGCAACTGAGAGATTGTCAGCAAAAGATGATGTTAAGGCGATAGAGTATTTGGACAAAGCACTGGTAAAAGACGAGAAAAACATTGCTGTTCAGCTGATTAGAATTAAAGCGCTTGAAAACATGTCAAAAGTACAAGAAGCAGAAAAGAGCTATCAAAATGTAATTAGGCTTTTTCCTGATACAAGTTATGTAAGAAAAAGTTATGCACAATTCTTGCTTAAATACGACCGCAAAGGTGAGGCGGAGCAGCAGCTGCGTGCTATAGCGCAATCTAATCCTAAAGATATGGAAGCTAAATTAGACGTTGTTAGGTTTCTAATTGCCACAAAAGATGCTACTGCGGGACGTTTGGAGTTAGAAAGTTTTGTAAAAAAAGAACCTGAAAACTATGAGTTGGCTTTTGCGCTAGCGAACTTATATCAAGTACAAAAAGACTTAGCGCAAGAAGATAAATTATTAAATCAAATTTCTCAGAAAGCTGGAGATACTGCAAATGGTTTTAAATCACGTGTTCTAAGGGCATACAATTTTACGCAGGCAGGTAAGATTGATGAAGCGAAAATACTATTAAATTCGATATTAGATAAGGATAAAAGCAATGGTCAAGCCCTTATTTTAAGAGCTAGTTTGGCACTTGAGGCTAAGAATTATGATGCTGCAATTATTGATTTGCGAACAGTGTTACGAGATTCGCCTGATGCTAGCGATGCTGCGCTGATGTTGGCACAAGCACACGAGAGTTCGGGCTCGCCTGAGTTAGCTGAAGAACATTACATCCAAGCTTTTAAATCAAGTAAATTTTCACCTACTTATGGCATACCTTATACTCAATTTTTGATGCGTCGTAAGCAGCCAGAGCGCGCTGAGAAGGCCTTAGAAGATATGTTGGCGGCTAATCCTAGTGACGCCTTTGTTATGCGCTCGCTGGCTCAAGCTAAGATATCTCGTGGAGATTATGCTGGAGCGCAACAATTGGCAGACAATGCTAAAAAAATTGGCAATAAAAATATTTTGTCAGATCAAATTTTAGGCGCAATTTCATTTAGCAAAAATGATTTAGAGGGAACGCTTAGCGCATTTAAGCGTGCACATGAAACCGACCCTAATGACTCTCAACCGATTATTGCGATCGTTCGAACTTATGTGCAAGCTGGAAAAACTAAAGAAGCAATAAGCTTTATTAACTCTGTTCTAAAAGCGAGCCCTAACAATATTGAGGCTAAGTTAATTTTGGGCCAACTTTATTTCACTGAAGGAAATACTCAAAAAGCTAATCAAGTTTTTGCTGAAGCTATACAGGCTCAGCCTAACAATCCTATTGGTTATCAAGAGCTAGCCGCTGCTCAACAGCAAGCAAATCAAAATGAAGAGGCTGAAAAAACCATCAATCAAGGTTTATTAGTAGCCCCGAATGATTTCAAGTTAAAACTATCAAAAGCTGGTATTTTTGAGTCAGCTGGGCGTTATGAAGATGCGATAAAAGTGTATGAACAGATGTTGAAAGACCGCCCAGACTCAGAAATAATCTCTAACAATTTGGCGAGTTTATTGTCAGATCATCGTACTGACGGCGCTAGTATAAGCCGTGCTTATGAACTTGCAAAAATTTCTAAGGATAGTCAGATCCCACAATTTTTAGATACTTTTGGTTGGGCAAGTTACAAAGCAGGTAAATTTGATGAAGCGGAAAAAGCATTAAAGACAGCAGTTGAAAAATTACCTGAAGTGGCTATTTTCCATTACCACTTAGCCAAGGTTTACATTGCTAAACATAATAATTTGCAGGCAAAACAATCACTAGAGCAAGCAATTAAATACTCCGAGAATCAACAGTTCGATCAAAAAGATGATGCTAATCAATTGCTTAAGTCTTTATAATCACTTAGTTTGGACAACGCACAATGTATGAAGCTTTTTATGGTTTAAAAGAAAAACCTTTTACAATTCAGCCTGATCCTGAGTTTTTGTTTTTTAGTTTACGTCACAGCATGGCCTATGCAATGCTTGAGTATGGAGTTCAAAATCGTGCTGGCTTCTCGGTTATTTGTGGTGAAATTGGTTGTGGTAAAACCACTTTAGTAAGGCATTTGCTTAACAATCTAGGCGACGAACTGACGGTTGGTATTGTTTATAATACACATCAGCATATCGATGATTTATTAAGTTGGATTATGCTGGCGTTTGGACAGCCATATGAAGGCAAGTCGAATTTAGCTTTATATGATGCTTTTCAGCAATTTTTAATAAAAAGCTACGTAGAAAATAAACGCGTAGTGCTAATAATAGATGAAGCACAAAATTTAAGTCCTGCAGCACTAGAGTCATTGCGTATGCTTTCGAATATTAATGCTGACAAGGATCAATTGTTACAAATAATATTAATTGGACAACCTCAGCTTAGAGATTTATTGCGTCGTCCAGATTTACAACAGTTCTTTCAGCGAGTGTCGGTAGACTTTTTTATCCCACCCTTAGAATCATTCGAAGTAGATAAATATATTCAACATCGTTTGCATATAGCAGGACGAGACACGCCGATATTTACGCCTGCAGCCACTCGCCTTATTGGAGAGGCCGCAAAAGGCATCCCGCGCAGTATTAATATTCTTTGTGATATGGCTCTAGTTTACGGCTACTCTACTAATGTCGATAAAATAGACGTTGGTTTAGTGCGAGAGGTAATTAAAGATCGCACTGAATTTGGTGTTCTTGGTATTTAGAATGTTAATGTTTGAATTAAAGAGCGCATATCGTGAATAGAGTAATTCAATTTTTAAAAAATAATACAAGACTGCTTGTCTTTTCGGCAGTTGTTATTTTTATTCTCTTTATATTTAATGCGGCTTTTAAAGAATTGATTGGAAGAGTTACTGGTGAAGAAAGATACACACATGCTCCATTAGTTTTTTTAATAGCTTTATATTTAGTTTGGATTAAGCGTTTTGAGATAGGCCTAACTAATAAAGGTGCTTGGTACGGTGTTTTGATAGTGCTTTTGTCAGGCATTACTTTAATGATTGGTGAGCTTAGTGCCATTTGGACAATCGTGCAGTATTCCGCAGTATTGCTTTGTTTCGGCTTAGCATGGTCTATGATGGGCTATCAAATAAAAAAAATTGCCATTCCATTTTTGCTGGTATTACTAGTTATTCCATTACCTTACATGCTCGACGTGATGCTGTCAGGCAAGATGCAGCTGTTATCTTCAAATTTAGGTGTGGAAATTAGTCGCTTGCTTGGCATGTCTGTTTACCAAGAAGGCAATGTGATTGATTTAGGGGTATATAAACTACAGGTGGTAGAGGCTTGTAGTGGCTTAAATTACATGTACCCGCTGATGACAATTGGCTTGTTAATGGGTTATATGTATAAGGCGCCATTTTATTTACGCGCACTATTGTTTTTATCGAGTGTACCTATTAGCGTGATAATGAATAGTTGCAGAATTGCTATGGTTGCAGTGCTGGTCAATCACTCTGGTATTGATGCTGCAGAAGGCTTCATGCATTACTTTGAAGGCTGGATTATATTTTTATTTTGTATAGGACTGATGCTGCTGGAAGTTAAATTATTTAACAAGTTACTTAAAAATAATCTTTCCGTTGCTGACTCTTTTGATTACCTAGAAACCAAAGGTGAATTAAATACGCATGAGGCCAATGTAGCCTATGATAAAAAGCCTATTTATGTAGCACTCGCCATTATTCTGGCGGCTTCCATTTCTACACTTTCAATTCATCATAGAGATGAAATTATTCCTAAGCGTGAGACATTTGATGCCTTCCCACTAAAAATTAATGGTTGGGAAGGGCGTAGATATGATTTTACTAATGGTGAAAATCAAATATTAAAACTTAAAGATTATTTTTTGGCTAATTATAGTAAAGCCAATATCAATATTGACGTATATTTGGGTTATACCGATTCGCAGCGCGCAGGTTTTGTGCCGCATTCCCCCAAGGCTTGTATTCCAGGTGGAGGTTGGGAAATTACTGATACCAAGTTGCATAACATTACTATTGATGGCAATACCACTTTCCAAGTAACGCGCATGCTGATTAGCAAAGGCGAGTCAAAACAATTGATTTATTATTGGTTTCACCAACGAGGCAGAGACTTGTCAAATGAATTCCCAATGAAGTTTGCCCTGTTGTATGATGCAATTAATATGAACAGAACAGACGGCGCAATTGTGCGTTACAGCACAGCGGTACGAAAATCTGAGGTTGAGGCGGACGTTGCACTTGCCGAATTTATTCGCTTGAATTATCCCTTGTTTCCAAAATTTATTCCAAATTAAATGGCCATAGTTCTCGTTACTGGCGGTGCTGGTTATATTGGCACGCACACCTGTGTTGAGTTATTAATTGCAGGTTTTGATGTCATCGTAATTGATAATTTTTGCAATAGTAAACCGGAAGCGATTAATAGGGTTCAGAAAATCACTGGTAAACCAGTTGAGCTTATTGATGGCGATATACGTGACAAAGATTGTTTAAGAGCAATTTTTAAGCAACACGCAATTAGCGCAGTCATACATTTTGCTGGACTAAAGGCGGTCGGTGAATCGGTAGAAAATCCACTTAAATATTACGATAACAATGTGATGGGTAGCTTAGCATTAGTGGAGGTCATGGCTGAATTTAAGGTAAAAAACCTAGTATTTAGTTCATCTGCAACAGTGTATGGATTTTCTGATACCAAACCAATCCCTGAAACGGCGTCATTAAGTCCTGCGAACCCCTATGGCCAAACAAAGCGCATGGTAGAGCGCATATTGGAAGATTTAAATGTTGCAGATCCAGCATGGAACATCACGTTACTGCGTTATTTTAACCCTGTAGGAGCGCATGAAAGTGGCTTGATTGGTGAAGATCCGAATGGTATCCCTAACAACTTAATGCCTTATGTTTCGCAGGTAGCTGCTGGAAAATTAAAGCAGTTAAGTATATTTGGTAATGATTACCCAACGATTGATGGCACTGGCGTGCGTGATTATATTCACGTGGTAGATTTGGCATTAGGTCATGTTGCCGCACTTAAGCATCTAGGTGGGTTAATGACGCTAAATTTAGGCGCTGGTCGCGGTTATAGTGTATTAGAGCTTGTACAAACTTTTGAAAAAACGACAGGAAAAGTCATTCCTTATAAAATTGTTGCTAGGCGCCTAGGGGATATTGCAATTTATTTTGCTGATGCTACTTTGGCTAAACAAAAATTAGGTTGGGTGACGAAACGCAATCTGGCTGACATTTGCCGAGACGCATGGCGCTGGCAATCGCAAAACCCTCAAGGCTATATTTAGCACTACAATTTCAATTATCGTTGTAAAATACTACTGTACGAATACTATGGTGCCCGGAAGAGGACTCGAACCTCCACATCTTTCGATACAGGTATCTGAAACCTGCGCGTCTACCAATTCCGCCATCTGGGCAATCATTCTTAGCTATTTGAATAATGCGCCGAATTTTATAGAAAGCAAATAACTTGTCAACAAAAAAGCATAATCAACGACAAAACGACCCGCACGCAGGTAGAGAAGCCGGGCAATACGAGGCGCCATTGCCTAGCCGTGAGCTAATTTTGCAAGTACTTTCAGATCAAGGTGTGCCTTTGAGTGTTGAACAAGTTTATGGTTTATTAGATATTGGCGTGGATGAGCGCGATAACTTTAATAAACGCCTCAACGCGATGGAGCGCGAAGGTCAAATTATGCGCAATCGCAAAGGCGCGTTGTGCCTCACAGAGAAAATTCACGCGATTAGCGGCACGGTGCAAGGTCATCCTGATGGTTTTGGTTTCTTGGTACCGGATGACAAGATCAAACATCCTGATGACTTGTTTCTAGGACCGCGTGAGATGGCACAAGTCATGCATGGTGATCGTGCCATGGTACGCATGAGCGGATTAGATAGAAAAGGCCGACCAGAAGGCAAAATCGTCGAAGTTTTAGAGCGTAGTACCCAATCGTTAGTCGGGCGCGTCATACAGGGCCAAGGCGTGACTATTGTGGCGGCTGAAGACAAACGCATTAACCAAGACATTTTGATTCCATACCATCTCGATATGGGCGCTAAACCAGGCCAAGTGGTGATGGTAGAGTTAACTGCTCAACCATCTTCTGGCGCGCACCCAATGGGCAAAGTGGTGCAAATTTTGGGTAATTATGCAGATAGCGGCATGGAGATTGAAATTGCCTTGCGTAAGCATAAACTGCCACATGAGTTTACGTCAGCCGCAATTCGTCAAGCTGAGGGCATCCCTAAGCTTGTACAAGCGGCTGATTACAAGAGCCGCATTGATTTGCGCGAGTTGCCGCTGATTACGATTGATGGCGAAACTGCGCGCGATTTTGATGATGCAGTGTACGCGGAAAAGCAAGGCACTGGCTGGCGCTTAGTCGTCGCGATTGCCGACGTAAGTTTTTACGTAAAACCTGACGACACGTTGGATAAAGAAGCCTTTGAACGTGGTAATTCGGTGTATTTTCCGCGCCGCGTGATTCCTATGTTGCCAGAAGCCTTGTCAAACGGCTTATGCTCACTCAACCCAGATGTAGAGCGACTTTGCATGATCTGTGATATGCAACTTGACGCGGCGGGCATCGTGCAAAAATACAAGTTTTATCCGTCGGTGATGCGCTCCAAAGCGCGTATGACTTACACCAAAGTGGCTGAAATGCTGGAAAATCCGCAAGGCGAAACAGCGCGTGAATACGCGCACATCATGCCGCATGTGCAGAGTTTGTATGCGTTATTTAAATTGATGCTGAATCAGCGCGAAAAGCGTGGCGCGATTGAATTTGAATCGACCGAAACCATGATGATGTTTGATGATAACGGCAAAATTGACAAAATCGTGCCGGTGCAGCGCAACGAGGCGCACAAACTGATTGAGGAATGTATGTTGGCTGCCAACGTTTGTGCGGCGGACTTCTTGCACAAAAATGAACATGCCGCGCTATACCGCATCCACGAAGGCCCAACGCCAGAAAAACTGGAAGCACTGCGCACCTTTATGGGCGAAGTTGGTTTTAGCGTAGGCGGCGGTGAAAAACCACATGCTAAAGATTATGGCAAGTTGATGAAGCAGATTAAAGACAGGCCAGACGCGCAATTATTGCAGACCGTGTTACTGCGCTCTATGCAGCAAGCCGTGTATAGCCCAGATAACGTCGGTCATTTTGGGCTGGCATACGAGGCTTATGCGCACTTTACTTCGCCTATTCGTCGCTATCCAGACTTGCTGATTCATCGTGCTATCAAAGCCGTAGTCAATGGCGAGAAATACAAGGCGAAAGATTGGAATAACTTAGGCGTGCATTGTTCGATGACCGAACGACGCGCAGATGAAGCCACACGCGACGTGAACAATTGGCTTAAATGCTATTACATGCAAGATAAAATTGGCGAAGTTTACGAAGGAACGGTGGCGGGAGTTACCAGTTTCGGTGTATTCGTGGCACTCGATGGCGTGTATGTGGAGGGTTTATTGCATGTGACGGAGTTGGGTAACGATTACTTTAATTATGACAAAGCGCGTCATGAAATGGTTGGCGAGCGCACAAATGTGAGATTTAGGCTGGGTGACCGATTAACGGTTAAAGTCGCTCGTGTAGATTTAGAAACTAGCAAGATTGATTTTAGTTTAGTGAGTCATTCTTCACATTTAAGTGTTAAGCCACAAGGCAATATCCATGCGGCTTATGGCGATACTCATAAAAGAACGTTAAGTGCAAATATAGACAAAAAAAGTGCTGATTTTAAACCGCTAAGTACGCGAGCGCTGGAAAAAGCGAAGCACGACCGTTCTGGCGGAAAGAAAAAAGTGCCAACCAAACCTGCACACAAACAACATACAAAACATAGCAAAAATAAAGGCAAGCCTAAACGATGAGTGACGCACGTATATTATTTGGCTTCCACGCGGTTTTAAGCCGCATGCGCCAACACGCAACAAGTATTGAAGAAATTTTGATCGACCGTGACCGCATTGATGCGCGCATGAAAGACTTACTCAAAATAGCAGAATCTGCAGGCATACGGACGATGGAAGTTGAACGAAGTCGTCTAGATGGATTGGCTGGCATGAATGGTCGCCACCAAGGCGTAATTGCGCGCGTGGTGGATACGCCGATTCCATACAAAGATATTCATGATATTTTGGAATCTGATTTAACTGAACCACCATTTTTTTTGGTTCTAGATGGCGTGGAAGACCCGCATAACCTAGGCGCTTGCCTGCGTGTGGCGGATGCCATGGGCGTACACGCGGTCATCGCGCCAAAAGACCGTGCGGTGGGTTTAAATGCTACTGTGCGTAAAGTAGCAAGCGGTGCGGCAGAAACCGTACCATTTATTGCGGTGACCAATTTAGCGCGTACTTTGCGTGAGCTAAAAGACGCTGGTGTGTTTATTGTTGGAACGACCCTTGACGCACCAGAAGGAAAAGCTGCGCCTTCCAGCTTGCTCAATATTAAGCTAGATGGCCCAATTGCAATAGTGTTAGGATCTGAGGGGGATGGTATACGCCGCTTAACTGCAGAAACATGTGATGCGCTGGTCACAATTCCGATGTTCGGTTCGGTTGAGAGCTTAAATGTTAGCGTCGCAAGCGGCATTTGCCTCTATGAGGCGCGCCGCCAACGCAGTCTAGTTAAAGCTTAGATTAATTTGAGAATTGTTAAAGTACGCTGGCGCACTTCTTTGAGCAAGTTTGCATTCTCAATGAGCGATTCGCCATAAGAGGGCACCAGCTGCTTAATTTTTGCCTGCCAACCTTGTGCGTTAATTTGGTTTGCAAAACAGCGTTCAATTACAGTTATCATCGCCTGTACGCTGGTAGAGGCGCCAGGAGAGGCGCCGAGTAATGCGGCTAAAGTACCATCTTTTGAGGCAACTATCTCTGTACCGAATTCCAACTTACCCCATTTTTTGTTACATTTTTTGATAATTTGTACACGTTGCCCAGCATTTTCCAGTTTCCAATCGGCGCTCACAGCTTCTGGCAAAAACGCCCGTAAGGCATTCATGCGCTGCTCATGTGTTTGCGTGGCTTCTTTCATCAAATATTTAGTCAAATCTAAATTGTGCCTGCCCACGCCCAATAGCGCTTTGAAATTGTTGGCTTTAACTGATTTTGCTAAATCTAACTTTGAGCCGGTTTTTAAAAATTTGGTGGTAAATCCAGCAAATGGGCCAAATAGCAAAGCAGGTTTACCATTAATCATACGGGTGTCTAAATGCGGCACAGACATCGGTGGCGCACCTATGGCGGCTTTGCCGTACACTTTAACTTGGTGCTGCTGAATAGTGTCTGGGTTATTGCAAATTAACCATTGTCCGCTAACGGGAAAGCCGCCATAGCCTTTGCTTTCATCGATATCTGCTTTTTGTAATAGCGGCAAGGCACCACCACCTGCGCCCAAAAATACAAACTTAGCGTTGATAGTTTTGGTGTGCTTGGTTTCCAAATCGTAAAGTTTCACGTGCCAGCTATTGTCTTTAGTGCGGTCTTTCACTTTGTCTAACTTTCTAACTTGCGTATTGGTGTGTAAGTTAAAACTTGCTTGCGCTTTAAGGTGAGCTACCAAATGCCGTGTTAATGCGCCAAAATCAACGTCAGAGCCTCTATTCACATAGCTTGCCGCCAAGTGCTCTTTGGCGCTTCTATTGGCCATTATTAAGGGCATCCATGCTTGCAGCTGTGCAAAACTGTCGCTAAATTGCATGCCTTCAAATAAATGGTGCTTATTAAGGAGCTCATACCTGTGCTTTAAAAATGCAATATTTTTCTCGCCCCAAACAAAACTGATGTGCGGAGTCTTGTTAATAAATTGTTCTGGCGCGGGCAGTGCGTCAGTTTCTATTAAATGCGACCAAAATTGTAGTGAAAGCTCAAATGCAGCATTAATTTCTAACGCACGTTCTACAGAGATGCTGCCATCAGCTGCTTGAGGCGTGTAATTAAGCTCGCAGTAGCCTGCATGACCCGTTCCTGCATTATTAAGGGCAGCAGAGCTTTCCATTGCAACATCTGACAACTGTTCCACCAGAGTAATGCTTAAGCTAGGGTCTAGTTTGTGTAGCAGGACGCCTAGCGTGGCGCTCATAATGCCACCTCCCACTAACAACACATCGGTCTGTAAATTTTTCATACTAATTTCTTAATAATCTTAATAATTCATCTAAATGATAGACAACAAAAAAGCCAGCATTGACGCTGGCTTTAAGCAATACTACTTAATAGGTGCGTCTTTTAGGTGGGCTATAAGGCGTTTTAGATTCAATATGTCTAAATGTAATACGTCCGTTATTAATATCGTAAGGTGATAGCTCCAAAGTCACTTTATCGCCAGCCAAGATACGAATATGATTTTTCTTCATTTTACCGCCAGTGTAGGCAATGAGCTTGTGGCCATTTTCCAGCGTGACGCGGTAGCGCGAATCGGGTAGAATTTCATCCACCACGCCGTTCATTTCAATTAGCTCTTCTTTAGCCATGACACTACTCCTGAATTAAGACCCATCAATAACAAAATTGGGAATAGTGTATAAAAAAAACAACAAAGCGTGAAGACACTATTAAACGCAGGCGCAGTATAGTCTCGCGGGCGTAAATAAGCAATCAATTGCAAGGTTATTAGAAATAAATGTGAATATTGCTTGACATGCAAGAGAATTGTCCGTACAAAGACGCTTAGGCGTTTAGATTTTTAATTTATTGGGTCCTTCCGGGCTCTTTTTTTTTAGAAGTAGAGACTTTTTTGGGTGCCTCCCTTTTTAGTAAGAAAGTAATATTATGGCAACAGGTATTGTAAAGTGGTTCAATGATTCTAAAGGTTTTGGTTTCATTACTCCAGATGCAGGCGGTGACGATTTATTCGCACATTTCTCAGCT
>JANNFN010000042.1:0-4087 GCA_031379885.1 Methylotenera sp. | reverse complement strand
GCGCGTATGAATATGTCTAAATTTATTGCATATACTTTTGTGGGCTCGTTTATTTGGTGCTGGGTGTTGGGTTATGTGGGCATGAAAGCTGGAGATCATTGGGAGGATTTAAAAGTATATTTTCACCAATTTCATTACGTCATTATCGTAGCTGGTATTGCGTTTGTAATTTGGTATGTACGCAGGCATTTTAAAAACAATTAATCAATTTCAACTAGCTTGCCTAAATTCAAGAAAAAAATCGCTGTTTTAATGGGCAAATTCTCGTGTAAATATAAGTTCGCATAACGTGCCAATTGTGGTTGATGCTGCGCCGTTGCCATTTCTGCATTTTCATCTGCCGCTGTCAATTTGTAATCAATAATCCAACGCGTTTTGGTTTTTGTTACCGTATCATCCTCAACAAATGTAAGATCGATGCGATGTTCTTGCAGTACATTATTATCATCAATTTTAGTGATGCTCAATTCGGCTTGACGAGATGCTCTGGGAGCCAATATCCATGAACCTTCTGGGCTATTAATTGTTTGTTTTAAAGCGGCAATAATTTGTTGCACTTGTTTATCAACCTCTTTTTTATCGTGACTTTTTTGCAGCAACCAAAATTGCATGCTCTGGAAGCAAGTATCTATGCGGCTTGCAGGCCAGTGTTCTAAACCAGTATTTGCAATCATTTCCATATATAAATGCGCGAGCGAGCCGCAGTCAGCGGCTAAGTTTAATGGTGGTAGTGGTAAACTTTGTTTGGCTGGCGGTTTGTTTGTAGCGGTTGTGCTGGTTTTATCTGCTTGCAGCACAGCAGGCATTTGCAGATGTTTCAGCCGCACTAATTGTGGAGTGAAAGTGGTAATATTATCCCCAATTAGTGCGTTATTTTCCGTGAATTCAGCAGTTTCAAATTTATGCGAAACCGCGTTCCACAGTAAATCCAGAAAAGTATTTTGTATGGGCTTAATTTCGCCTTTTGCGTTTTGATTAGCAACACCAACCAAGTGCAATTTTCTTTCAGCTCGCGTAGCTGCCACATACAGCACGCGTGCGTCTTCGTTCGCATCGCGCTCGTTTTCAAGGGTTTCAAGATAATCGTAAGCACTTACAATGTTATTATCACGGACACCTTTGGGAATATAAGGCGCAGCAAGCAATTCAGGCAGTTCTTTAACAGTGACTTCCTCCCACAGCACCAAGGGCTTGTCGCTATTATTGCCGCCACTTTTCGCACCCAGCCCAAGCAAAATCACGGTATCAAATTCCAGGCCTTTGGATTTATGAATGGTCATCATTTGCAAATTCTCGCCATGACTGTCTGGTGTGGCGAATAGCTTGGTGATTTCACTCGCCATGCGTTCGGGCGAAAATTGGTTACTGCGATCTAAATTATCCATACAGGCAAAAAAAGCTTGCACATCGACAATATCGCTTTGTTCCCACAAACATGCCGTGCCATTTAACATGAGCCAGATGCCGCGAATCCAGCGGCTCACATTCATGCGGCCTTGTGTGGAAAACGCTTCTGCAAATATATCACGCAGGTGTTTTAAGCGCGCTTGCCCATCGATAGATAATTGATTGACGATTTCATCATTTTGCATGAGCGACCAAATGGTAGCGTGATGATTAGCGCTAGCCAGCGCGTGTAAGTCGTACAAAGTGAGTCCACACCAAGGCGCGCGCAGAATCGCTAGCCAGTGCACACGGTCTGCGCGGTGATGCAACGCATGCGTGAGCGCGAGCAAATCTTGCACAACTTGCCTGCCTTGTAATGCTTCTATCTCAACTGCTTGAAATGCAATGTTTTTATGGTCGCGCCGCAGTTTGCTTACCAGCGTTGCTAAGTGTTTTTTCGCGCGCACTAAAATAGCTATTTTTTTATTGGGATTTTCTGCATACTCGCGCTGAATAATGCTGATGACGGCTTCAGCTTCGCGCTGACTTGCGGTTTCCAGGGGTTCATTGACTTGCTTGATGATGGGATGAACTTCAACGCCAGAAGCTAACGCAGCTTGTTTGGTAGCAATAAACGGACGGTAGTGAATAGCGCCTTGGGTCATATCATCAAACTTGGGTAAGATGTGCGCAAATGTGGTATTAATCCAATCTACTATTGGCGGGTAGGAGCGGTTATTGCAATAAAGCTGCAACCTTTTTAATGAGACTTCACCAATACCAAGCGTTGCTGCTTGAATAAACAAGCCAACATTTGCTTTGCGAAAGCGATAGATGGATTGCATTGGGTCGCCCACGCAAAAAAGAGTACGACTATCGCCAGCTTGCCAACCAAGCGTAAGTTGCTCTAATAGTTTGATTTGACTAGGGCTGGTGTCCTGAAACTCATCAACCAACAAATGCTTAATTTGGTAATCCAATTTGAGTGCTAGGTCACTGGGTTGGCTAAAGTCATCGCCAAAATTATCGGTGAGCGCTTGTGTTGCGCGTTGTGCAATTTCAACAAAATCTACCTCGCCCGCGCGCTGAAACGCAAGCCAAAGCTCGGCTGCCGCTAAATTGAGTAATTTTGAAAGCACAGCGATGATTTGCCAGCCTGCATCATCATTGGTAAAACTTGGTAATGAACGCACACGATGCAATGGCGATAAATCACTAATGGCCTCAATCACTTGCGTTAAAGACAGTTTTTTCGCGCGGCCTTCATCAGTAGCAGGGAAGCCAAATTTTACGTTCAACCCTTTTTCCTTGCGTGGTTCTCCTGTAGCTGTGAGCAATAAATCGGCCAGCGCACTCCAAATACTTAGCGCTTCAGGCTGCGCTGGGATTGGCGTTTCCCAATCGATTAACAGTGCTACGTTATTGTCGCAAGGTAAATTGGATGCTGCAAACCGCGCAATAGGCATTAATAGTTGCTGCAAAGCAGGCGGTAGTGCATTAGCCGTGGTTTGTAGCTCTTGCTCAACAATGTTTCGCAAAGTGTTTTGTAGTTGTTTAGGATCAACTTCATGCTGCGCCTGATGCAGCCATTGATCACGTTTTGCGAGCATGCTTACCAATAAATTTGTCAGTTGATCCGCATTGTTATCCACGTAACGCAAAGCTGCTTTGACTACTCCGCTGTGCTCGCTGTTTTCCAACAAAGCCAGTGTTTGTGCGGCTGCCTGTGCATAAAGTGCCTCCGCATTATCAGTTACACGTGGCTGTGCGCCAAAACGGCTCATTAAAGGCATTTGTCTTGCCAAGTGCGCACACAAACTGTCGATAGTAAAAATACGCAACCGCGAAGGATTTTCAATCAAGCCCCAACCCTTACCTTGTGCGTGTTGCAAAGCTTTTAGACTAAGCTGATAGGTGATATTTTTGTGCGGTTTATCAGAGGCTGTTTTGTTTGCAGCGCTAATCAAACTATCTAGAATGCGCAGCCGCATTTCAGCGGCTGCTTTGTTGGTAAAGGTAATTGCGATAATTTCTTCAGGTTCATTGACCGTTTGCAACAACCTCAAATATCGCTGAGTAAGCAATTCTGTTTTACCCGCTCCAGCTGGCGCTTCGACGATGAATGAGTTGAGCTCGAGCGCGTGCTTACGATTTTTATCATCGATTTCTAGGTTAATTTGAGCTTGTGAGGTCATTAATCGCTGCTCTGAAATCGCTCAAATTGTAAATGGCGCTCTGGCAAGCGCAGTAATGGTGTGACTTCGCAATAAACCAGCAAACTTTCATCGTCAAATTTTACTGCGGCTTCACCGGCTTTTATTTCTTGCACTATAGCCTCAATACTGGTTTTCCAATGAGTTAACAGCGCTTGCCAATCGTTAAATTTTTGCAAAAAAGCGGGTTTACGTTTATCGATTTCTAACTCAAAGTCGGTTTCACTAACCCCCAAAAAAGCGTGTTCAGCGATTTTTACCATACCAAAGCGCACAGCTGCAACTTGCGAATCATCATCCGCCCAAAAAGCCGCATAGATAGGTAGCTGTGGCTCGGTAATGCGCGCTTCACCCCAGCTTTTCATATCGGGTTTTTGCCCAGTTTTATAATCGATAAATTCAATATTGCCGTTATCTAAGGCATGAATTCGATCAATTTTAAGTGTGAGTTCAATGCCGCAAATATCGACTTGTTTTTCTACTTCACA
>JANNFN010000040.1:0-14051 GCA_031379885.1 Methylotenera sp. | reverse complement strand
ACCCACAAATCTATCGATTGATACTGTCCATTACCAAAACTTACTGGTACGGGACTAACGATAAGCAGGCTATATGCTTTTGGTGAAAGATTCATTTTTTCAACATTACTAACCTGCATGACTTATATTCATTTGTTCTTTAAGGATTTGTTCAAACTTTGAGGCTGATTTTTCCCAAGAATAACCCTCAGTTGCATGAGCAGCATTTTGAGATAATGTTTGCCATTCTTCTTCGGTTTGTTGCAAAATCCATTTTGCACCTTCAGACAGTGCTAATACGTCATCTATTTCAGTCAAAACTCCGTTTTTATAAGGAATTACCGCTTCGATAGGCCAGCCTGTCTTTGTAGACACAATTGGCGTGCCGCAGGCCATCGCCTCCATTGCTGTTAAATTAAAACCTTCTGAACGACTTGCTGCCAGCCAAACATCACATTTAGCATATATCTCTCTAATTTCATCTATTGTTGGTGACAAATGAAAGTTATCACCTGAAGCTAGCAAAGACGAATCTTTTAAGGCATAAGCCCCAAACGTTATTACATTAAGATTAGGATAGGTTTTCTTTAACTCCATAACAACCTTAATGGCTATATCTACTGCTTTCACATAAGAGTTGCTCACCAAAAAACCTACTGTTGGTGTTTTCTGTTTTTGGCGTGGCGTAAAATAAAAGTGGCTTTTATCAACGGCATTACTGACTAAATCTATGTCTGTATTATCGTACTCCTTCTGCATAATATCTTTTAACCATTTAGAAATGACAATTTTGTGCATGTGTGATTTGTATGTTGCTATTGCTCTTTCTTTTGGTATGTAATCAAAAATTTCATATCCCTGAATGAAATAGATTTTTTTTCCTTTTTTAAGGTCTATCTTTTCAAGCCACTCCGCTGTTTCCCACCATGTTGCGATGACTACATCTGCATCAGGCAAGTCATCACTAACTATAGGCCGATATTTTTCTATTACATGTTGCTTAACATTTAGGCCATCAAAGTGTGAGCGTTGTGTTCTTGAGTAAAAAAACTTTAAACGAAATAGATTTTTGATTCGTGTAGTTAATCTAGGTTTTGAATTGGGTTGAGAAACCACGAGAACATCGTGACCATTTCTAGCAAAATAATCTGCATAAATAGCAATAACTTTTGTTCCACCACCCATGTTTAATGGTGGCCCTAAAAATGTGATCTTCATATATTATGAGTTTTTATATAATTGTTAAATGATACTTAGTAGTTTAAAAACCCAACTTATTTCTTTACTTACTTAGATTTAAAAAATATTAATAACTATTTCAAAAGATTGCTGACATGATTTTGTTAAAAATAAATCCACATAATAGGCCAACTAAAACCATTGGTAGGGTAATAAATTCTTTTTTAATATCTAACAAGTGGTGTGTTTTTTTATAATAAATAGCTAGAGGGAAGCTGGAAAAGTAACTAAATACCATTGCCCAAATTGCTCCTTGCATACTGTAAAACTTAAAGGCAAGAGGCACCAATATAAACATAGAGACTGTCCTAACTACGATTAAAACTGTCATTACTTTAGGTTTGCCTAAGGCCATATAACATTGATCTGTAAGATTATATCGCAATGCAATCAAACTTAACGAAAGAATGCTTAGCATCCAACCCGCTTGTTGATAACGTGCATCATATAAATGGTCGATGATTGTTTGACCAGTAATCAGAAAAAATCCTGCTAGGAACATAACACCTGCATCAAAAGGCACCCTAAATCTATAATATACGCGATTTAAGTCATGTGGGGCTTGACGCACCTTCTCACTTAAAGCTGGATAAGCTACATTACCTAACATTCTAGAAATAACCGTTGAAACTGCACCAATGATAAAAGCAGCAATACTGTAAACGCCTAATTCTCTGGCAGTTATTAAACCGCCCAATATTAACCTGTCACCATTATTAATTAAAAATCCAACAATTGACGATAAAAATACCCATTTACCGAAATGAAATATTTCGCTAAGAGCGCTTTTATCAATTTCAAATCGATTACGCTTTTCTTTGATTATAAAATTAACAATGATGGATCGCGTCAAACTAGAAGCTAAAGACCCGAATACAAGTGCCCAAATAGATCGATAGTAAAACGCTAATGGCACCATGAGCATAACACCTACTAACTGACTAAAAACTTCAATTTTAATTAATTTTGCTTGTTGCAGATTTCTACTAGCAAGGGCAGTCCAAGTCGGCTCAAATGCACTGATTACCATTGCAAGTGTAGAAACTGGAATAATAAAAGGCAGAAGCGACTCTGAGTAAACCGTGTTATCTGGTAGCCAATGAAAATGCTGTCCAAAATAGAAGCAAATGGCCACTAATACTGAGACTCCCCAGATAAAAATGCCACGCATAATTTGAAAAGCCCACACTGTATTTAAAAAAATCTCTTCGTGCGCTCTTTTGCTTTGTATTATATTTTGTCTCAAACCTAAGTCAGTCAATAAAACCAATCCCACAAGCAATACATTCACTATTGCCATGAGGCCGAACATCTCTGGGACTAATAGGCGCGTCATAATTAAATTACTGACTAAGCGTATGACTTGACTTGATAGATGCCCACCAAAGATCCAAATGCCTGCATGTACAATGCGGTGTTTAAGAGGCTTAGAATGATGCAAAATGATGTGTCCTTAAAGTCAGTAAATATTTAATTACAAGATTTTAAGCGATATTTAGCCTTAAGCAATGTGATATTCTCTTACTTGCTATATATTCAACTAATCACACAATTATAAAGTACTATTTTGGTCTATTTTTATGCAAGAACACATAAGAGCGCTCATTGTAATTATTTTTTTGGCCACAGTTGGATTCAATATAGCAAAAAAATCGTTACCTCAAGACATTTTAATCGCTAATTTTAATAAGTGGAGGAATGCTTGGTTTGGAGTAACAATAACGGCTTTTGTCGCAAATAACTTTTGGATTTATATTCTTGTTAGCAGTGTTCTGGTTTTGCTAATAACTAAACAAGAACGAAATAAAATGGCTCTTTTCTTTATTTTGTTATTTGTAATACCTCCCCTTGACGAGGCTGTACCAGGACTTGGCCTAGTTAACTACTTATTTACCCTTACCCACCCTAGGTTTATTGCGCTACTAATTTTATTGCCCATAGCATTTGTAATTTCACAAAAAAACAACTTTAGATTCACTAAGATTTGGACTGACAAATTTGTATTACTTTATATGTTGTTAATAGTATGTCTAGAACTAAGGGATACGACTTTCACCGACACGTTACGCAAATGCTTTTACATGCTTACCGATGTTTTTCTTCCCTACTATGTTGCAAGCCGTAGCATTAAAGATTTATCACAAATGAAAACGACTCTTTATGCTTTTGTAACTTCTGCAATTGTATTAGGCATTATTGCAATTTTTGAAAGTTTGAAGCATTGGTTACTATATAACTCTCTTGGCAACGCGCTTGGCACTGGTGACGGTTTGGGTAACTACTTAGGAAGAAGTGGCGAGATAAGAGCAATTGCCACGCTAGGTCACCCTATTATACTGGGCTACTTCATGTCCATAGCACTAGGGTTTTATCTATTTCTTAGTAATAGCATTCAAAATGTCACCATTAAAAGGCTCAGTTTTTTAATTATCATTCTCGGTTTATTAGTCCCTCTATCTCGTGGCCCATGGGTAGGCGCTGCCATATTAGTTGTGATATACGTTCTGCAAGGACCTATGGCGCTTAAAAAACTTGGTACTTTATTTTTGACCTTTTTTATTACTTTTTCAATACTAGCCGCACTGCCAGGCGGCCAAAGATTTGTCGAACTTATTCCATTTGTGGGAACAACTCGAAATGGCAATATTGAATATAGAGAACGATTGTTTAAAAATTCGATGATAGTTATCAAGAAAAATCCATTTTTTGGCTCAAGCAATTATCTTGAAACTCCTGAAATGCAAGAGATGATGCAGGGAGAGGGAATTATTGATATCGTCAACTCTTATCTGCGTATCACGCTAGAAACAGGATACGTTGGACTCACTTTATTTATTGGGATTTTTGCAACCGTAATTCTTTCCGTGCGAAAAAATATGAAATTAATCAAAGATAAAAAGGATCAAATGTATATTTTAGGAAGATGTTTAATCGCTGTATTGCTTTCAATAATGACAACTATAGCAACTACAAGCTCTGTTGCTACAGCACCTATTATTTACTGGTCTATATTAGGTATTGGCGTTGCTTATGCACAAATAATTAAACAGGATAGCTCCTCAAACTTACTCAAGCATCGCGATATGCTCACCTAGCCTAATCGCTAGCATTGTTAGAGTAAAAGTCGGATTACAGCCTCCACCAGTAGGAAAAACACTACTTCCAGCCACAAATAAATTATTATTGCCATGAACCTTTAAGTTTTCATTCACAACACCGTGCTTTGGGTCTGCCGACATCCTAGTCGTACCCATTTGATGACAATGGTGTCCAATATCTGTGATGGGTAAGTTTTTATCTAAAATATAATCTACAAGTTGCACCCTAGCAACACCTAATCTAGCCATTTCTTTTGCTACTTCCATTCCGATTGTGCGGATAGTGTGCATATCATATTGATTGAATTGCCAATTAAGGGTAACCTTAGGCACGCCAAAAACATCTTGCGATGTATCTAGCGTCACCCTACTGTCACGATTAGGCGATTGCTCAATCATGCTAGTAATAAAACCATCACCCTCACAGTTAAAATCAACAAGTTTTCTAGAAAACTCTGTAGCATTTTCCGATTTACAAATAAAATTTCTTATTGCCTGCTTCAATGCACGGGTTCTGCCATAGCTTACAACTTTAAAGCTTGGGTCAAACGATATTACCGCATTGCCGATTTTAGTTTTTTTAATTAATGCTACGGATGGATTAAGATTTATACTGCCATTTTTCCAAAATTTCTGATCTTCAACAACAAAGCGTCCATACCCAATATTGAAGTGCTCCATATAGCAACGCCCAACCACATCATGCTGATTGCCTATGCCAGATTTAATCTGCTTATTACTAGCCAATAACATTCGTGCGTTTTCAATGGTGCCCATTGCAAGTACAAATTGCTTGGCGGTAAATAAAAAATTAACTTTTTTATAATTTCTAACTTCCAGATATTTAACTGTTTTGAGATTGTCTACTAATTGAATATTAATTAAATTGGCATTAATAAACAAATCAATATTGTCTGATTTCTTCAACTCATCTTGATATTTAATATTAAATCTAGTGGGGGGGCTCTTTGCATTAACAAATGACTTAAAATTACTACCTAGCCACTTTGGAGTATTTAAAAATGCATTTTTTGGTAAATCTAATATTTCTTTTGCATTATCAAAGTACTTATAAGCTTCGGTCTTAGATATCGGCCAACCAGGAATTCCATCAGGTCGCGATTCAAAATCTGTATCATCGAAAAAAGAACATAAGCCTGACCAGTGGTTTGAAGTGCCACCAAAAAAACGTAAACGACAATTTTCTACAGCATCCCAGTCATTTATCCCTATACTTTTACCTTCATAAAGTTTTTGAGATTCTTCAGTATATGCTAATGATCCAGCCTCAAGAAGAGCCACTGACTTGCCTTTTGCAGCCAGTGTTCTAGCGACAGTAATACCTGCAGGCCCTGAACCACAAATGCATACATCATATTGCTTTAATTTAGAAGGGTCAGAAAGCAAGTTCAAATCAATAATCATAAGTACTTTTAATGTTCTTGTTTTAAATCTGACTTAAGTAACACCCAACCATTGATAATTACAATATCGTCATCTGTAAATATTGGATAACTAAATTTTGGGGTAACAAGCTTTGATACAATCGCTATTGGAAGTAATACAGAAAATTTTAGGAAGTTTCTTTTTCTGTTATTTATACTCATAGGTAACATCTGTTATTAAGTCCTGAGTCTTAGTAGTAATAGGCCTTAGACTCTACTTCTGCTTTATTTAGCACAACACCTAGTAAATTACCTTTAGGTAAGTGATGCAAAGTCTCTTCGATTTCTGACTGTGTTGACATACCGTTTGCTATAACCAATAAAATACAGTCTACTTGTGGTAGTAATACCATGGCATCGTCAGAATTTAAAACAGGTGGGGCATCAAAAATTATTATCCTAGAGTCATACCTATCCCTTAACTCCTGGATTAAATTTGTTACTTTCTTTGACGACATTGTTTCAGCAGATTTAGAAACTGGACTCATTGTTGGAATAACCACTAGGCGAGGAATACCGGGGTTAAACATAACATCTTGGATTGGAGCTTTACCTTGCAAATAATCATTCATTGATTTTTCTGTATGAATGCCTAGATAACTTGCAATTTTGGGTCTACGCAAATCAAAATCCACTAGTATGGCTGTTTTTTGCGGTTGATGCGCAATGCTAATTGCAAGATTAATAGAAACTAAGGTCTTACCAGACTCCGGAGTTGGTGAAACAACGGCCATTGTACGCCAATTGTTCTCTTCCATTTTTTGTAAGATTTGCGTTCTAAGGGAATCAAAAATACCACTATTAATGTCATTCTTTACGTGTGAAACAATGCGATGTTTCTCAAGATGAGCTGAATCTAGCTTGATGATTGGCGTATTGAGATAACTGATTCCTCCCAATTCATTTTCGGTATTTGGGAAATGTTTGTTTACTTTCTGTTCACTTAAGCTAGGTGCTGTTTTTACATGAGTATTTTGCAACTTAGCTTTGGCTAGCGCATCTTTAATTTTTTCCATCATTCACCTCTACGCAAATCTTGCCATTAACTTAACAATCACTAAATCAAGAGGCATAATTAAAAAATGTATCAGCAAAAGTACTAAAATAATTAAAATTAATATTGCTATAAAAAAGTATCTTGTTAGGTATTTTCTACGCTTTATTTCACCCTGAGTTGAGATATAGGGAATAATTACCAATGGTCTCATGTTAATTAATGCTGTTAACGATTCAACACCTCTCACTCTTTGATCCAACGTTTCTAGCAATGCCACTAGCGCCATAGCACCGCCTATTGCGGCAAATATACCTAAAGCAATTATTTTTTTTCTATTAGGTTTAATTGGCTTATCTGGGAAAATAGGTGGCTCCAACATTGAAAAGCGCTCTGCTTTATTTTCCGATTCTAGATTTTCTGCGATTTTTGCATTTACCTGTTTTGACTTTACTTCTTCATATTTCGCTTTTGCATTTTCATAATCTCGCATCAGTGTAAAGAGCCCTTTTTCTACCTGCGGACTCTGCGAGACCTGCGCCTGTAGCTGATCTAATTTACCTAGTGACTCTTTTTTTTGCTGTGCCAATGAGCTTAACTTAACTTTTGCTGCCTCAATTTGTGCTTGAATCTTAGCTATTACTAAGTCTGTAGCAATGTCAGTTTTAACTGACTTTGGCTCAACTGGCGCCAGTGAGGCTTTTTCTAATGTTTCAATTCTTCTCTTTAATGCACGAATTGTAGGATGCGTCTCTTTATATAAAATCAGGGAGCGGTCTAGCTCAGCTTTTGCTTTATCAAGCTCCGATATGGCTGAAACAACGTTATTTCCATTTGTTTTCGCGCTGGCTTGAGCTGAAGTTAATTCGACATCTAAATATCTTAACTCCTCTTGTGTTGCTTTATATTCGCGATCTAGCTCCTTTATTTCACCCTCCGAGCGTTGCATCATACCCATATGCATATCTAAGTGTTCTGGTAACGAATTTGCATGTTCCTGCTTAAAAGTTGCCACCTTATTTTCAACACCCTCTAACTCTACTTTTAACCGATCTAATTCTTGTGTCAAAAATTCAGTTGTTTCAGTGGCGCGCTCTGTTCTAGCTTTTACATTTTCATCTAAAAATAATGTGACTAGCTCATTAGCAACTTTATGTGCAATTTCAGGTTTAACATATTCAAAACCAACTTTAAATGCAATTGTAGCTTTACCGCCCTTAACCCCTTGTACGTCAGCACTAAGTAACTCAACAGAGATGCTTTCTCGCATGTTATCAATTAGCGTTGAAGCTGTTTCTGAATTAATTTTGTCTGGGTATAAATGATATTTTTGAATAATACGAAACAAATTATCTCTCGTCATCACCCGTTGCTTGATTACTGCAATACGCTCATCAGCAAAGCTGGTAACAGTAGCTTTAACTAAATCGGGCGGAATCTGTTGTGACTCAACTAAAATTGTGCCTGTGGATTGATATACTGGGGGCAATAAGACTGCTGTTGATATTGCAGCAATTAATATTAAGGTTGCAACTACAAGCATTTGAACCCATCTACGTTTTAAAATAGATAAGTAATCGCTTAAGGTTAATTCGTATTCAATAGCCATAGGGGGATTTCTGAAATCTTAAAATTCTGGGGTGTTGTATGTAAATGTTATGCCAACAACTTCGCCGTTAGCTTTTTGATTCGTACTTTTTAGATTCCTCAATTGTAGCGATAAATTCATTTGCCAGAACTCTGAGAGCTCTCGAGAATAGAACCCGCCTAGCTGCTTAGTTTCAGTGCTATTTAGTGAATTATTCTTTCTCCATGAGAAATTTGTTCCCAGCCTGCTTTTTTCGGAAAGATCGTAACTATATCCCAATGACAACCTATCAGACTTTTGAAAATTACCAATACCACTTGCCGAAACGCTACGTGCCAAGGCGCCTCTAAAGTTATGTTTCTCTGCTAGATAATTAAAATTAGTATTTGCAATCCAACCGCTACCTATAGTTGATACATGATTTACACCTGCAGCAGCGCTAAAATTAAGTTGCGGGTTTAAATTAAAGTTTGCACCTGCTAAGTAGTTTTGAGATTTAGTATTCTGACGAGCTTGCCCTTCTGGAACGAATTCAGATAACCCCACTTGAATAAATGGACTAATTCTCTCATTCAACTGATAAGTTAAACCTGAGTTTATGGATTTTGTAGAGTAGTCCGTAAAAGTTCCACCGCTATAAGCCGTTTTAAGATATTGGCCGCCAAGTGTAAAATTTAATTTTTCTGTTAGCAATCTTGACCAGTTTGCAGCAATTGTTTTGCTAACTGAGCTACCATCATTAAGTACCAGCCCCGTTCCATCGAACTCGGTAAAGCGTGTACTAGCCTTGTTGTACTGGGCAGTTAAGCTAAACTGACCTCTTTCATTTTCACGCTCCCATCCAACAATAACATTAGGATCTTCACGGTCTAGATTGATGGTTTTATTTGATGAACGCTGTACGCGTAAGCCAGCATCGGCATACCAACGATTTTGATTTTCTACCGCAGAAATTGTATACCTAGGCGTTGCAGTATAGCGCCAGATGGACTGCTTGTTATTAGCGGTCATTCTAGGGTTGGTATCGTACTCCGTGCCGACAGACACTGATGCCTGCTGAAGTACCACTAGGGCTTCAGCAGGAAAAGTAATAACCATAAAACTAAAGACACAAAGTCTTTTGATTGCTCTAGATGTCAATTTATATATTCTTAAACTTTATCAAAATTCAAACCGTTATCCTTAGGATGCTTTAAGGTACTAATATTGTATCGCCAGTATTTAACAATATATTTGAATCTAGACTTTGACCTTTAATAAGTTTGCTGTAGTTTACAGGCACAACCGTCTGGTTTCCTGCACCACCACGCAACACTTTGATAGAGTCTAAATCAGCAAATTTATCCAGCCCACCTGCCTGACTGAGTGCCTGCAAAACAGTCATAGGCCCAGTGAGTAAAACTGGACCAGGTCTCAGAACTTTACCAATGATATATGCTCGGTTACCTTCAATGTTTGATATTACTACCGTCACTTGCGGGTCTGGCAAATAAGTTTTTAACTTCTCTGTAATACGTTTTTCGACTTCTGGCGTTGTGGAATTAGCCACTTCAACCCGACCAGCAAGTGGAAATGTAATGCTTCCATCTGGCAATACCCTAACTTCTTTTTGAAGACTCTCTTCACCCCAAACGGAAATTTGTAGCAAATCTCCTTGATTAAGCTTATAGACAGCATTTGAATCAGCAGAAAATGATGCTCCAGAAAACACAAAGCATGTAATGAAAAGTGCAAAAGTTGATTTTATATTCATATCGTCCTCCAAGTTAAACAATAATATAAAAAAAAGGGCTTGTCGCCCTTTTTCTAAAAAATTTAAACAATTAAAGTGAATTATAGCTTGTTTTTACTAAATGTATCATTTAACACAACAAAATATAACTATCAATGTCGGTTAAGTCCTAAAAACAACTAATCTATACTACAGCTTTATTCTATTGAATTTAAACCCTTAAACAATAGCCCTATTGGGCTATTTTTACGAAATAAACTAGTAAGCCTCTTTACCTGTAAATGCAGTTGTAGTTCTTGCAAGTATTGATAAATCTAACCAAATAGACCAGTTATTGATATATTCAATATCAGACTCAATACGTTTCGTCATTTGATCAATTTCTTTAGTCTCGCCCCTATAGCCCCTCACCTGCGCCAATCCCGTAATGCCTGGCTTAATATTGTGACGGGCATAATAATCGTTAATCCGCTGCGAATATACCTCATCGTGCTGAATTGCATGTGGCCTAGGCCCAACCAATGACATGTCCCCGGTAAGCACGTTAAACAATTGTGGCAACTCATCTAAACTAGTTTTTCGGATAAATGCACCTACTTTCGTGACGCGTGGATCATTTTTTTCCGCTTGTTTTAGCTCATTACTGCCTGCATCAGCTTGATTTACTTGCATACTTCTGAATTTCCAAATAGTAAAAGTTTTGCCATTCCAACCAGCTCTTTCTTGTCTAAAGAATACTGGTCCAGGACTATCCAATTTAACTGCGATTCCGATTGCCAGCAATATAGGACTTATCAATAACAATATTAAGCTAGAAAGCACCTTATCTTCTATGGACTTACCCAGCTTATTAACTCCAGTCAGCGGCGTTTCAGAAAGTGTCAACACGGGAATGCCTGCTATCTCTCTAACGCTATGATTAATTAACCTTAAAGAGAAAATATCAGGAATCCAATGAATCGAAACGTGTTTATCTAGTAACACAAAGTACAATTTCTCTAATACGGTAGAGGATTCTAGGGGCGTAACAATATAAATAGTTGTAATGCCATGCTCGTCAATTAAATCGGGTAGCTCTGATACTTTACCTAAACGAATCGCGTTACTAGTTTCAAATGCATTTAACTCAGATTTTTGTATTTTTCGATTGCGCTTTAATTCCTCTTCAATTGATACGGTTCCAATTACGCGCTGATGCAACCATGGATTAGATGTAATTTTATGCTCTAAATAATTTGCCAACTGACCATGTCCAACAATAATGACATTATCAGTGACTTGACTATGTTTATTAAAGCTTTGGGTGATAAACCTAGTGACGAAATGAATAAGCCCTTGAACTAAAAAACCAACCACATAAAACTCTACAATAAAAACCCGTGAGTAAACCGTACTTTGCTTACTTAAAAAAGCCAACAAAAATAAAGCCAAAAAGCTAATTGTCCATGCATTAAATAAACTGATGATTTTACTGGAGAAATTCGAGCTAGTGCGGTAAATAGCATAGCGGTCATACATTACTGACACTAAGCCTAGCAATACTAATAACAAAATCACATAGTCTTGCGTGAGGTAGCCAATATTTAATTCAATAAAGAACCAAGCAACACTTAAAATAGCCAACCCATCAAGTATGGGCTGTAATAAAGTAACAAGGCCTTTTCTGCGTTGCAGAACCGACCTTGAGTTTGATCTAATTACCATACCATTAATCTAGTCTCTGTGGCGAGTATTTAGCTACTGCTTGTGCACGGCAAGATACATCTAATTTTTGAAAAATACGTTTGAGGTGATTTTTTACAGTATTTGGGCTAATCGTTAAAATCATGCCAATTTCATAGTTAGTTTTACCAGTTTTAACCCAATGTAAAATTTCATGCTCACGTTCACTTAATCCGCCAATATGCAACTCACCAATCATATCTTCTTCAATTGTCGGAGTTTCCATGCTTTCAACACGACGTAATGCTGCATCTACATGTGGCATTAACAAACCTAGAACAGAATGCTGCACTTGAAATTCTCGTGCTCTATCAAAAAATACATAGATGCAATCATCTTTGCCTCGTGTGTCACGCACACCATACACAAGCAAAGAGTTCATTCCTACTAATTTACGTGTAAACGCAGTTGGCGATTGAGCATTGATGCCTGCAGCATCAAAAAAGTTAATCCTGAACCATCTTTCACCATTATCAATCCAGCGCTGATGCAGATTCGACATTAAATAAGAAAAAACACCAGGTGCGTCAATAAGTTTTTGTGTGCGGATATCATCAATGTTTGACGATACATCAAAATTAAGTTCACCCGTAGCAAAATCACCCCAAGTTGCCACTAAAACATCATGAGGAAGCACTTCACTAACGCTTCCTTGTAGCCACTTAAAAAAATCTACATGTTTTTGCACAGTAAAAGAATTCTGAATAACTTTGAACACCTGCTCCCAATTTTGGGTGGTAGTATTGTCTTCCATGTCTGCACGCCTCTCACGACTCATAATAGTACTCGATGAGAATACAGTTGCATTTTTAATACCAGCTTTCTTTTGTTTTTTTTAAGCAATTAAATCAATATGTTACAAATAATTTACGACAACAAACATTAAATATTGCGATTAAACGTCGACACTAATGTCAACTTGTTGACACTTTTTGGCACTAGGCAGATAACTTAATCCTTATTAATCGCACTTTACAATGGCATTAAACATTTTTAAGCGCATAAATAGCAGGCAAGTTTCGCCACCACCCATACACATCCATACCACAGCCAAATACATAACGATTCGGCACTATAAGGCCCACATAGTCAGCGTGTGTGGCTTTATTTTTATTCAGCTGTTTTTCTACCAACACTGCTGATCTTGTCACTTTTGCGCCAAGTAGTTTACATTGGTCAATGATAGCTCTTAAAGTAACACCTTCATCGAGAATATCGTCAAGGATTAAAATTTTTCTATTTTTAATACTTTCCTTGGGCATCACAATCCATTTTAAGTTCTTGCCTTCGGTTTCGCCGTGATAACGTGTCGCTTGCACGTAGTCTAGTTCCAGTGAAAATGTTAACTTTGGCAACAATTGACCAGTAAAAAACACTGCTCCACCCATTACACATAGCACAATGGGTGGCTCGTCCGCATAATCTCGATTGAGTTGTTCAGCTATTGTTGAAATAGCCTGATTAACCGCCTGCTCGCTATGAATAAGCTCTGCTTGTTCTAAATATTGAAGTGGATTGACTGTCATAGTCAATTTTCCATCTATATCTTGAGAGATTTTAAATAATGAGCAAAGTCTTTTGCAATTTCAGGATGTTTTAGCGCCAATTCTACATTTGCTTTCATAAAACCAAGTTTACTACCGCAATCAAAACGTTTACCTGCGAAGCGGTACGCCAAAATATCTTCATATTGCATTAAATCAGCAATACCATCCGTGAGTTGAATTTCGCCACCTTTGCCAGGTTTCACTTTTTCTAAGCAATCAAAAATTTTAGGCGTCAATATATAACGCCCAACTACTGCTAGTGTAGAAGGTGCGTCTACTGGCTTGGGCTTCTCAACAATGCTTCTTAATTGCAATAGACTCTCTTCAATTTGAAATGCATCTACTATGCCGTAACTAGCCGTTTCTGAAGGTAAAACATCTTCCACGCCAAGTACAGCGCATTTTTTGCGCGCATAAACATCTGCCATTTGCTGCATTGCAGGCGGGTTGGCATCTATTAAATCATCTGCCAAAATAACTGAGAATGGCGCGTCCCCCACTACTGGTTTAGCACACAACACTGCATGCCCTAGCCCTAGCGCCTTTGGCTGACGAATAAAAATGCACGATACATGCGATGGTAAAATAGCCTTAAGCGCTTCGAGTAATTCTTTTTTACCGCTCGCCTCAAGCGATGCTTCTAATTCGCTGGCATTATCAAAATGATCTTCTATCGATCGCTTATTGCGTCCAGTAATAAATATAAG
>JANNFN010000194.1:0-13607 GCA_031379885.1 Methylotenera sp. | reverse complement strand
GATGGTGATGCCAGGTGACAACGTATCGATTACGGTTGAGCTGATTGCGCCGATTGCGATGGAAGAAGGCTTACGCTTCGCTATTCGTGAAGGTGGTCGTACTGTAGGTGCTGGTGTGGTGGCTAAAGTTATTGCGTAATTGTTATTTTTGTAAAAGCTACGCTAACAACCCAGCGTAGCTTTTGTAGTTTTAGCATTAGTTAAGAGAAAAAGTTTAATAGGCCAATAGCTCAATTGGTAGAGTATCGGTCTCCAAAACCGAGGGTTGGGGGTTCGAGACCCTCTTGGCCTGCCAAATTAAATATTAGTTTATTCATTTAAACTAAATAAAAAGTCTGTAAACACATGATTTTTATAAGACTTAGTAAAGACGATAACGATGATAGATAAAATTAAGTTAGTCTTGTCCGCCCTGCTGTTGGCGGCTGGCATTGCTGGCTTTTATATTCTTGCAGATAAAGCACTCGTGCTGCGCATTCTTGCCATATTGGCAGGTTTAGCTGCGGCTATCGCCGTATTGTGGACAACACCACAAGGGAAAACCGCAGTGGGCTTTGTTGGTGAATCGGTCGCTGAGGCTAAAAAAGTAGTTTGGCCAACAAGAAAAGAAACAATTCAAACGACGGTTGCAGTATTCATCTTGGTGGTTATTGTGGCCGCTTTCTTGGCTGTGGTCGATGTTGGCTTCGCTTACATGGTGCAATGGTTAATGGGACGGAGTGCTTAATGAGTATGCGTTGGTATGCAGTCCAAGCTTTTTCCGGCATGGAAAAATCAGTAAAAGCTGGCATTGAAGAGCGCATTGCGCGTTCAGGCTTGCAAGATCAATTTGGCGACATTTTGGTGCCTGTTGAAGAGGTGATTGAGATGAAGGCAGGCGTTAAGAAGATTTCAGAACGCCGCCTATACCCAGGCTATGTCCTCGTACAAATGAGCATGTCTGATGAAAGTTGGCATTTGATTAAAAGTACGCCCCGTGTTACAGCTTTTATTGGTGGTAGCGCGCAAAAGCCTACGCCGATTAAAGATAAAGAAGTTGAGATTATTTTGCAGCGTATGGATGACAGTAAGTCTAACCCAACACAAAAACTCACTTTCGAAAAAGGTGAGTCTGTACGTGTTATTGATGGGCCGTTTAAAGACTTTTCTGGTAGCGTAGAAGAAATCAATTACGAGAAAAGTAAATTGCGTGTGGCCGTGGTAATTTTTGGTCGCGCAACTCCAGTTGAATTAGATTTCAGCCAAATCGAAAAAGAAGTTTAGTAGTAAAAAAGTAGTTGTAGTATTTATTAACGGGGAGCTTTGATTGATTTTAAGGCGTTCGTACCCACATAGGAGATAGACATGGCAAAGAAAGTCATTGGCTACATTAAACTGCAGATTCCTGCAGGTAAAGCCAACCCAAGTCCACCAGTAGGCCCTGCATTGGGTCAGCGTGGCCTCAATATTATGGAGTTTTGTAAAGCGTTTAATGCTGCAACTCAAGGCGTTGAGCCAGGTTTGCCGATTCCAGTCGTGATTACTGCATTTGCGGATAAGAGCTTCACTTTTATAATGAAAACGCCGCCAGCGACGATTCTAATTAAAAAAGCAGCGAAAATTGAAAAAGGTTCAGCTACTCCGCATACCAATAAAGTAGGCAAAATCACGCGCAAACAAGCGGAAGAAATTGCAACAACCAAAATGCCAGATTTAACTGCATCAGATATGGATGCTGCGGTGCGTATTATTGCTGGTAGCGCACGTAGTATGGGCATTGAAGTGGAGGGTGTATAGCATGGCTAAACGTATAAATGCGCTTCGCGCAAAAGTAGATCGCGACAAACTTTATCCAGCGACTGAAGCATTGGGTTTAGTTAAAGAAGGCGCGACTGCAAAATTTAATGAATCTATTGATACGGTTATCAATCTAGGTATTGACGCACGTAAATCTGACCAATTAGTACGAGGTGCATTGGTGTTGCCAAATGGTACAGGTAAAGTGACTCGCGTTGCTGTATTTGCACAAGGCGCTCAAGCGGAAGCTGCTAAAGCGGCGGGTGCTGACTTTGTTGGCTTTGAAGATTTAGCTGAAAAAGTAAAAGCAGGCTTTTTGGATTTTGATGTTGCGATTGCCACACCAGACGCGATGCGTATAGTCGGTACGCTTGGTCAAGTATTAGGCCCTCGTGGTTTAATGCCTAACCCAAAAGTGGGTACTGTTACGCCAGATGCAGCGACCGCAGTTAAAAACGCAAAAGCGGGTCAAGTGCAATACCGTACTGATAAAGGTGGCATTGTACATTGCACCATTGGTCGCGCTTCGTTTACGGTTGAGCAATTGCAAGGTAATTTAGCCGCTTTGGTTGATGCGCTTGCTAAGGCTAAACCTGCTACTACTAAAGGCGTGTTTTTGAAAAAAATATCAGTCTCTAGCACCATGGGTGCTGGCGTACGTATTGATCAAGCGAGCATTGCTTAAGATTTAAAGAATTAATTAAGTAATTTTTAAAATTACTTAAAAAAAGAACTTTGGGCTTGTTGCTTAGTTAAAGAATTATTAAAAGCTAAGCAGCAAGAGCATCAAAGACCGTTGGTATCCGACAGGATTTAATTGAAGCGGATAGAAAATGGGTGAAAGAAGATGTTTCTGTCTTTAATCCTCTGTCTTCTGTTTGTTAAGACCAGCGCAGATGGCGAAACCAGACACAGGATTGTTTTAGCCTGAATAAGGACGCCGTGAGCGGTGTTGCACTTTGTGTAGCACTTTATTAACGGAAAGGAGAAAAGACATTGAGTCTTAATCTAGTAGAGAAAAAAGCAGTTGTAGCTGAAGTCAGTGCACAAGTTGCTCAAGCACAAGTCATTGTTCTTGCAGAATATCGCGGAACAGGCGTTGCAGATATGACTATACTGCGTGCAAATGCTCGAAAATCTGGTGTTTACCTACGTGTGCTAAAAAATACTTTAGTGCGTCGCGCAGTTGAAAATACCGCATTTTCTGGTCTTGCAAGCGACATGGTCGGTCCGTTGGTTTTTGGCATCAGTCAAGACCCAGTTGCGGCTGCAAAAGTGCTTAACGACTTTGCAAAAGTCAACGACAAATTTGTGATTAAAGCGGGCGCAGTTCCAAACCAAGTAATGAATGCAGTAGGTGTACAAGCCTTAGCATCTATGCTTAGTCGTGAAGAGTTGCTTGCTAAATTTGCGCGTACGCTCAACGAAGTGCCAACCAAGTTTGCACGCGCACTTGCGGCAGTTCGTGATGCTAAAGCAGCTTAATTAATTTCACATATTATTAAATTTTAAGGATTATTCAAATGGCAATTACAAATGCAGATATTTTAGAAGCAGTAGGCAAGATGTCAGTGCTGGACTTGACAGCATTTATTAAAGAAATTGAAGAGAAATTTGGCGTTTCAGCAGCAGCAGTTGCGGTAGCAGCTGGTGGCGGCGCAGGTGGAGCAGCACCAGCTGCAGCGGCTGAGCAAACTGAGTTTAACGTTATCTTGTTAACAGCAGGCGAGCAAAAAGTGAGCGTTATTAAAGCGGTTCGCGAATTAACTGCGCTTGGCTTGAAAGAAGCGAAAGACTTAGTTGATGGCGCACCAAAAGCCATTAAAGAAGGCGTAAATAAAGCAGATGCTGATGCTGCATTGAAAAAATTGATAGAAGCTGGTGCAACTGGCGAAATCAAATAATTCATTTATTTGAAAGGCTTTAGCTGACGGGAAACCGTCAGCTTTAGTCGTTTTTAAGCGTCAAGATTTGTAACAAAATGTAACAACGCAACAAATTGTAATTTTACTTTTTTAACATGAAACATGTGATGTTAGAAATCAAAACATTGAAATGGTTGAAAGTGTTTTGTCTTCTACCCTCAAAATATCAGGAGACGCTATGAGCTATTCCTTTACCGAAAAAAAACGCATTCGTAAAAGCTTCGCTAAACGCGAAAGTGTGCAAGAAGTACCTTACTTGCTAGCGATGCAGTTGGAATCATATAAAGCATTTTTACAAGCAGAAATTCCTACGGACAAACGCACCAATTCAGGTTTGGAGTCGACATTTAGTTCTGTATTCCCTATTGTTAGCCATTCTGGCAATGCGCGTTTAGACTACGTGAGCTATCAATTAGGCAATGAGCCGTTTGATGTGAAAGAGTGCCAACAACGTGGCCTAACATTTGCCGCACCACTGCGCGTTAAAGTGCGTTTAACTATTATGGACAAAGAGGCTTCTAAGCCCACCGTAAAAGAAGTGAAAGAGCAAGAAGTCTACATGGGCGAATTGCCACTGATGACCGAGAATGGCTCGTTTGTGATTAATGGCACCGAGCGCGTGATCGTTTCACAGTTACACCGTAGCCCAGGCGTATTCTTTGAGCATGATCGTGGTAAAACACACTCATCAGGTAAACTATTGTTCTCAGCGCGTATCATTCCTTACCGTGGTTCATGGTTAGACTTTGAGTTTGACCCTAAAGATTATTTGTATTTCCGCGCCGATCGTCGCCGCAAAATGCCAGTCACCATTTTGCTTAAAGCATTGGGGTATACACCAGAGCAAATTTTAGAAACATTTAACGACACTGATACGTTCCATATTGGTCCAAAAGGCGTGGAGTTTGAATTGGTTGCAGATCGCCTGCGCGGCGAAATGGCCAAATTTGATATTGCTGATAAAGCGGGCAATGTTTTGGTAGCCAAAGATAAGCGTATTACTGTTAAGCATATTCGCGATATTGAAAAAGCCGGCGTAAAGAAAATAACAGTACCGACTGACTTCATTATGGGTCGTGCGCTAGCGAATAATATTGTGGATAAAGAAACGGGTGAAATCGTCGCAACTGCTAACGATGAAATTACTGAAACTATAATCGAAAAATTAATTGAAGCTAAAATTAGCCAAATTAATACGCTTTACACTAACGATTTAGATCATGGCGATTTTATTTCGCAAACTCTGCGCATTGATGAAATCCCTGATCAATACAGTGCAAAAGTAGCAATTTATCGCATGATGCGCCCAGGCGAACCCCCAACAGAAGATGCTGTGGAAGCCTTATTCCACGGCCTATTCTTTAATGAAGATCGTTACGATTTATCAGTCGTTGGGCGCATGAAGTTCAATCGTCGTGCCTATCCAAACAAGCAAGAAGAGCGTAGCGCCAGCTGGATGCGCAAGTTCTATGAGCGCGTTGGCCCGCAAATCGATCAAGGCGCGAATGTGTTATCAAATGATGACATTTTGGCTGTGGTTGGCGTGTTGCTTGAGTTGCGTAATGGACGCGGTGAAATTGATGATATTGATCACTTAGGAAATCGTCGCATTCGTTCAGTGGGTGAATTGGCCGAGAACCAGTTCCGCGCTGGATTAGTGCGCGTAGAACGCGCAGTGAAAGAGCGTTTAAGTCAAGCGGAATCTGATAACTTGATGCCGCATGATTTAATCAATGCAAAACCAGTTTCTAGCGCGATTCGTGAATTTTTTGGTTCAAGCCAACTTTCACAATTTATGGATCAAACCAACCCTTTATCAGAAATTACGCACAAACGCCGTATTTCTGCATTAGGCCCGGGCGGCTTAACGCGCGAACGTGCTGGCTTTGAGGTGCGTGACGTACATTCAACCCACTATGGCCGTGTATGCCCGATTGAAACGCCAGAAGGCCCAAACATTGGTTTGATTAACTCATTGGCTTTGTTTGCACGTACTAATCAATATGGCTTCCTAGAAACGCCTTATCGTCGCGTAGAAGGCAATAAAGTTTCTGACACGATTGATTATTTATCTGCCATTGAAGAAAGCCAATTCATGATTGCACAGGCAAATACGGAATTGGATACTAAAGGCTTGTTTAAAGAAGCATTGATTTCTTCACGTCACCTGAACGAATTTACGATGACGCAACCAGAGCGCGTGCAATATATGGACGTAGCGCCAAGTCAAATTGTGTCTGTTGCGGCTTCTTTAATTCCTTTCTTAGAGCACGATGATGCGAACCGCGCATTGATGGGTGCCAATATGCAACGCCAAGCAGTGCCCTGTCTACGCGCAGAAAAAGCCGTAGTAGGCACGGGTATTGAGCGTACAGTTGCGATTGACTCTGGCACTACCGTGCAAGCGCGTCGTGGCGGTATTGTAGATTACGTGGATTCAGGCCGTATCGTAATTCGCGTGAATGATGATGAAGCCAAAGCTGGCGAAGTTGGTGTAGATATTTATAACCTCACCAAATATACACGCTCAAATCAAAATACTAATATTAACCAACGCCCATTGGTTAAAGTAGGCGAGATGCTTGCGCGTGGCGATATTATTGCTGATGGCGCTTCAACAGATATGGGCGAGTTGGCTTTAGGTCAAAATATGTTAGTAGGTTTTATGCCATGGAATGGCTACAACTACGAAGACTCGATTCTAATCTCAGAGCGTGTGGTAGGTGATGATCGTTATACTTCAATTCATATTGAAGAGCTTTCAGTGGTCGCGCGTGATACTAAGCTTGGCGCAGAAGAGATTACGCAAGATATTTCAAACTTGAGTGAGCGCATGATTGGTCGCTTGGATGAGTCAGGAATTATCTACATTGGTGCAGAAGTTGAAGCGGGCGATGTATTAGTAGGTAAAGTTACGCCAAAAGGTGAAACGCAACTAACGCCAGAAGAAAAATTACTGCGTGCGATTTTTGGTGAAAAAGCATCTGATGTAAAAGATACGTCATTACGCGTGCCATCTGGCATGAGCGGCACAGTGATTGATGTGCAAGTATTTACGCGTGAAGGAATTGATCGTGACTCACGTGCACAACAAATCATTGATGACCAATTAGCGCATTATAAAACCGATTTAGCTGACCAAATGCGAATTGTGGAAGATGATGCGTTTGGACGTATTCATCGCCTATTAGAAGGAAAAGTAGCCACTGGCGGCCCTAACAAGCTGAAAAAAGGCGACAAACTCACTGCTGAATATTTGAACTCAGTCGGCCGTTACGATTGGTTTGATATTCGCTTGAGTGATGAAGATGCGGCGCGTCAATTGGAGCAATTGAAGGATAGCTTGAGCCAAGCGCGCATTACGTTTGATAGCCGTTTTGACGAGAAAAAACGTAAATTGACGCAAGGCGACGAATTGCCACCAGGCGTACAAAAAATGGTCAAAGTGTATTTGGCTGTTAAACGCCGCATTCAACCTGGCGATAAAATGGCGGGTCGTCACGGTAACAAAGGGGTGATTTCAAAAATCGTTCCGGTGGAAGATATGCCACACATGGCCGACGGCACACCGATGGATATCGTGTTGAACCCACTAGGCGTTCCATCACGGATGAACATTGGTCAAATTTTAGAAGTACATTTGGGTTGGGCTGCTAAAGGTTTAGGTCTGCGCATTCAAGAAATGCTGGAATCAGAAGTGAAAGTGGCTGAGATTCGTAAATTCTTAGAGCAAATTTATAACGATAGTACTGGCAAAAAAGAAGACATTAAATCTTACACGGACAGTGAAATACTAGAGTTAGCACGCAATTTGCAAGACGGTGTTCCATTTGCCACACCAGTATTTGATGGCGCGGCGGAATCTGATATTAAAGCGATGCTTGATTTGGCCTTCCCAGATAATGATGCACGTACTAAGCAGCTGCAATTCTCTGCTGGTAAAACACAAGTGAAATTGTTTGACGGTCGAACTGGTGATGCATTTGAGCGCCCTGTAACTGTGGGCTATATGCACGTATTGAAACTGCATCACTTGGTGGATGACAAAATGCATGCGCGTTCAACAGGGCCGTATTCATTGGTTACCCAACAACCATTGGGCGGTAAAGCACAATTCGGTGGTCAGCGTTTTGGTGAGATGGAGGTTTGGGCACTTGAAGCTTATGGCGCATCTTACACCTTGCAAGAAATGCTTACTGTTAAGTCTGATGACGTAAACGGTCGTACCAAAGTGTACGAAAATATTGTTAAAGGCGAACACAAAATTGATGCTGGCATGCCAGAGTCATTTAACGTGTTGGTGAAAGAAATTCGCTCACTCGCTATCGACATCGACCTAGACAGAAACTAAGGAGACAAATATGAAAGCTCTATTAGACTTATTTAAACAGGTAACCAAAGAAGAAGAGTTTGATGCGATTAAGATCGCGCTAGCTTCGCCTGAAAAAATCCGTTCATGGTCATATGGCGAAGTAAAAAAACCAGAAACCATTAACTACCGTACCTTTAAGCCAGAACGTGATGGACTGTTCTGCTCAAAAATCTTTGGCCCAATAAAAGATTACGAGTGCTTGTGCGGCAAATATAAACGCTTAAAGCATCGCGGTGTAATTTGCGAAAAATGCGGCGTTGAAGTCACATTATCTAAAGTGCGTCGTGAGCGTATGGGTCATATCGACCTAGCCTCACCTGTTGCACATATTTGGTTCTTGAAATCATTGCCTTCACGTTTGGGCATGGTGTTAGATATCGCTTTACGTGATATTGAACGCGTATTGTACTTTGAAGCATTTATCGTGGTAGACCCTGGCATGACGCCACTTACCCGTGGACAGTTACTGACAGAAGATGACTATTTAGCCAAAGTTGAAGAGTATGGCGATGAATTTAATGCGGTAATGGGTGCTGAAGCAGTGCGCGAATTATTACGCACCATGAACATCCATAACGAAATTGAAACTTTGCGTCGTGACCTTGGCGAAACAGGCTCGGAAGCGAAAATCAAGAAAATCGCTAAACGCTTAAAAGTGCTCGAAGCCTTCCAAAAGTCTGGCATCAAACCAGAGTGGATGATTCTTGAAATCTTGCCAGTATTGCCACCAGAATTGCGCCCATTGGTGCCATTGGATGGCGGTCGTTTTGCGACTTCTGATTTGAACGATTTATATCGTCGCGTGATTAACCGTAACAATCGTCTCAAAAGATTATTGGAGCTAAAAGCCCCAGAAATCATCGTGCGAAACGAAAAACGTATGTTGCAAGAGGCAGTGGATTCTCTATTGGATAACGGTCGTCGCGGTAAAGTGATGACTGGTGCCAACAAACGTCCATTGAAATCACTCGCTGACATGATTAAAGGCAAAGGCGGTCGTTTCCGTCAAAACTTGCTTGGTAAGCGCGTGGACTACTCCGGCCGTTCAGTGATTGTGGTTGGTCCGCAACTGAAACTGCATCAATGTGGTTTACCTAAGAAAATGGCGTTGGAATTGTTCAAACCATTCATTTTCCATAAATTGGAAGTATTGGGCTTAGCGACAACAATCAAAGCAGCTAAGAAAAAGGTTGAAGAAGAAGGGCCAGAAGTATGGGATATCCTCGAGGATGTCATCCGCGAGCATCCAGTACTATTGAACCGTGCGCCTACATTGCACCGTTTGGGTATCCAAGCTTTCGAACCTATCTTGATTGAAGGTAAAGCAATCCAATTGCACCCATTAGTTTGTGCGGCATTCAACGCCGACTTTGACGGTGACCAAATGGCAGTTCACGTTCCATTGAGCTTAGAAGCGCAAATGGAAGCACGTACCTTGATGTTGGCTTCAAACAACGTATTGTCACCTGCAAACGGTGAGCCAATTATTGTGCCTTCACAAGATATAGTGTTGGGCTTGTACTACATGACGCGCGATAAGGTAGCGGCACGTGGCGAAGGCATGCGTTTTGCCGATGTAAAAGAAGTACAACGCGTGTTTGATCAAAACATGATTGATTTGCACGCCAAAATTACAGTGCGTATTAAAGAATACGAGCTGGACGTTGAAGGTAACAAAACCGAAAAAACAACGCGCTATGAAACCACGGTTGGTCGCGCATTGCTATCAGAAATTCTGCCAGCAGGTTTGTCATTTGGCTTGATTGATAAAGCATTGAAAAAGAAAGAAATTTCAAAACTAATCAATGCGTCATTCCGTAAAGTGGGCATTCGTGAAACCGTTATTTTTGCGGATAAATTGATGTACACGGGTTACACCTACGCGACCAAAGCGGGTATTTCTATTTCGATTAATGACATGCTCGTTCCTCCAGAAAAAGGTGCTTTAATTGGCGCTGCAGAAGCAGAAGTGAAAGAAATTGAAGATCAATACGTATCTGGTTTGGTGACTCAAGGTGAGCGCTACAACAAAGTGGTGGACATTTGGGGTCGTGCAGGCGACAAAGTGGCAGATGCCATGATGAAACAATTGCGTGAAGAAGTAGTATTGGATGCGGATGGTAAACCAGCTAAAGACAAAGAAGGTAAAACCTTAAAACAAGAGTCATTCAACGCCATTTATATGATGGCCGATTCTGGTGCGCGTGGTTCTGCTGCGCAGGTGCGTCAATTGGCGGGTATGCGTGGTTTGATGGCAAAACCAGATGGCTCGATTATTGAAACGCCAATTACTGCGAACTTCCGTGATGGTTTGAACGTATTGCAATACTTTATTTCAACCCACGGTGCGCGTAAAGGCTTAGCTGATACTGCGTTAAAAACAGCTAACTCTGGCTATTTAACACGTCGATTAGTGGACGTAACTCAAGATTTGGTAGTAACCGAGCTTGATTGCGGCACTACTGATGGTTTGGTAACTAAGGCGCTGGTAAAAGGCGGCGAAGTGGTTGAGCCTTTGCATGATCGTATTTTAGGGCGCACCACAGCGTTGGATGTCATTCACCCTGAAACGCAAGAAATTGTGTATCCAGCAGGTACGTTGTTGGGTGAAGATGAAGTTGAAAAAATTGATGCACTTGGTGTAGATGAAGTGAAAGTACGCACAGCACTTACATGCGATACGCGTTACGGCATTTGCGCAAATTGTTACGGTCGCGATCTTGGTCGCGGCAAGCTGATTAGCATGGGCGAAGCGGTTGGCGTGATTGCTGCGCAATCAATTGGCGAGCCAGGTACACAGCTAACAATGCGTACTTTCCACATTGGCGGTGCGGTGTCGCGCGCGGCCTCTGTGAGTCAAGTAGAAAGTAAATCAAACGGCGTATTGAGCTTTACTTCTACCATGCGTTATGTCACCAATAACCGCAAAGAACAAATTGTGATTTCGCGTAACGGTGAGGTGATTATCTCCGACGACAATGGACGTGAGCGCGAGCGTCATAAAGTGCCTTACGGCGCCACATTGACGGTAATGGATGGCAATGTAGTCAAAGCTGGTCAAGCCCTCGCTACATGGGATCCACATACTCGCCCAATCATTACTGAATATGCGGGATTCATCAAGTTTGAAAACGTTGAAGAAGGTATTACTGTCGCAAAACAAATTGATGATGTGACTGGTTTGTCTTCATTGGTGGTGATTGATCCAAAACAGCGTGCTGGCCAAACTAAAGGTTTGCGCCCACAAGTAAAATTATTGGATGCTTCTGGCAACGAAGTGAAAGTTGCTGGTGGCGATCAATCGGTGAATGTGACTTTCCAGTTGAGCTGCATTATTACAGTGAAGGATGGCCAGGAAGTTGGCGTGGGTGAAGTGATTGCCCGTATTCCTCAAGAATCATCTAAAACCCGTGATATTACTGGTGGTTTGCCTCGTGTGGCCGAGTTGTTTGAAGCGCGCTCACCAAAAGACGCAGGCATGCTAGCAGAGACTACTGGTACGGTATCCTTTGGTAAAGATACCAAAGGCAAACAACGCTTGGTCATTACCGATTTGGATGGCGTTGCGAGTGAGTTCTTGATTCCTAAAGATAAACACGTGACTGCACATGATGGCCAAGTGGTGACCAAAGGCGAAAGTATTGTAGATGGTCCCGCTGATCCACAGGACATATTGCGCTTACAAGGTCGCGAGGCGTTAGCGCGTTATGTGATTGATGAAGTTCAAGACGTATATCGTTTACAAGGCGTAAAAATTAATGACAAACATATTGAAGTGATTGTGCGTCAAATGCTGCGTCGTGTTCGCGTAACCGATGCAGGTGATACCAGCTTCATTATGGGCGAACAAGTTGAGCGGGCTGATCTATTGGCTAGAAACGAAGAAGTGGTGGCGCTTGATAAACGCCCTGCTGAGTTTGAATATGTACTGCTTGGCATTACAAAAGCATCATTGTCTACAGACTCGTTCATTTCTGCAGCATCGTTCCAAGAGACTACGCGTGTGTTGACCGAAGCAGCAATTTTAGGAAAACGTGATGAATTGCGTGGCTTGAAAGAAAACGTCATTGTAGGCCGCTTGATTCCTGCAGGTACGGGCTTGGCTTATCATGAAGCGCGTAAACGGGCCGCAATTGCAACCCTAACGCCGGCAACACCGTCCGCGCAAGCTGCGGCGGCAGAAGCGTTATTTTCAGACGTTGAGCCTGATGTTGTAGTTGATGTTACTGAAACAACATCCGCAGAAGTAACCGTTGTAGAAACGCCTGCTGAGTAATTTATTTATCGCTGGCAGTGAGTTGAGATAATTTTTGTCTTGACACATTGACCCGCGCTAAATAGAATGCTTGGTTTTTCAGAATAGCCTTATTGTCATCAATAAGGGCAAGTTTTTAGCATAATTTTTGTAGAGGTTATAGGCAATGCCAACCATCAACCAGTTAATTCGTAAGCCACGCGCAAAAGTGGTCACCAAAAGCAAAGTGCCAGCACTTGAAGCTTGCCCACAAAAACGCGGTGTTTGTACACGTGTTTACACAACAACGCCTAAAAAGCCAAACTCTGCGTTACGTAAAGTAGCAAAAGTTCGCTTAACCAATGGCTACGAAGTGATTAGCTACATTGGCGGTGAAGGCCATAACCTGCAAGAGCATAGTGTTGTGCTGTTGCGCGGTGGTCGTGTAAAAGATTTGCCAGGTGTGCGCTACCACATGGTGCGCGGTAGCTTGGATACAGCAGGCGTTAAAGATCGTAAACAATCACGTTCTAAATACGGTGCTAAGCGTCCTAAAGAAGGTAAAGCGGCTAAGTAATTAGCCGAAAAGTTGAAAGCGGCCGTCCAAAGGCCTTGCTAAAGTAGTTGCTAGCAAAACATAACTGAGAATAGAGATTAAAGAAAGTAGAGTAAGCATGCCAAGACGTAGAGAAGTCCCCAAACGCAACATTTTGCCTGATCCAAAATTTGGTAGCCAAGAGGTTTCTAAATTTGTAAACGTGCTGATGACAGGCGGTAAAAAATCAGTTGCAGAGCGTATTTTATACGGCGCGTTTGATCAAGTAGTTGCTAAAACTAGCAAAGATGCAGTTGAAGTGTTTACACTTGCTCTGACAAACCTGCGCCCGTTGGTGGAAGTGAAAAGCCGTCGCGTCGGTGGTGCTAACTATCAAGTGCCCGTTGAAGTGCGTCCAAGCCGCCGTAGTGCTTTAGCCATGCGCTGGTTGCGTGATGCTGCGCGTAAACGTGGCGAAAAATCAATGGGCTTGCGCTTAGCGGCTGAGTTGATTGAGGCTTCTGAAGGTCGTGGTTCGGCCATGAAAAAACGTGAGGAAGTGCACCGTATGGCAGAAGCGAATAAGGCATTCTCGCACTTTAGGTTTTAGTTAGAGATTTTAAGTATTTAGTTTTCTCGCTCTTTAAGAATTTAAGATTGAATTGATAGCAAAGGTAAAGTATTGTGGCTCGTATAACCCCTATTGAACGCTACCGTAACATTGGTATTTCTGCGCACATTGACGCTGGTAAAACAACGACAACA
>JANNFN010000137.1:0-3503 GCA_031379885.1 Methylotenera sp. | reverse complement strand
AGAATAATCGCAGTTTCTTGGTCAAGCACTTGATTGATAGTTACCATCATGCCCATACCCATCAACACTTTAATGACTTCTGCCGCTTTAACCGACATTTTGTGCGCTAAATCTGCCACAGAAATGGTTTCTGGCACCAACACCTCGTAAACAATAGCTTCTGTTGGTGCATTGAATGCATGCTCTTGGTCATCATCGTCTTTATGAGATTTATGTTTACCTTTTGGTGAGCGCCAGCCTTGACCAGCCGTAATATCACCACGTGTTTTTAAGCCACGCTTTTTGCTTTCTTTATCATTCCAATCTTTATTCGTGCCTTTGCTGCCTTTTTTGGCATCTTTGGCTGCTGGTTTTGCAGCGCCTTCTTTGGCAACAGGCTTATGTAACGTGCCTTCAGTGAGTTTTGCTGCTTTTGCTTTCGCGGCTTCGGCATCCGCTAATTTTTTAGCTTCCTCATCTAAACGGCGTTGCACCATTTCTTGTTTTTTACGCACATCTTCTGCTTGCATCGAAGCCAAAGTAGCATGACGTTTTGCCTCTTGCTCGCGCATAGCAACTTGCTCAGGCGTTAATACTTGTTTTTTAATCGTTGTCGATTTTATTGGCTCAACCGCCTCGACTACTGGCGCCACTTCCTCAATAACTGTTGCTACAACCTCAACCTCAATAACTACTGACTCAATCGGCAACACCTCTTCTAGCACTGGTGTTGGCGCTGCTTCTTCAGGCTCATTTTCACTATGTACTAACACACGTTTTTTTCGCACCTCTACTTGAATTGTGCGTGCTTTACCCATGCTGTCAGTTTTTTTAATCTCGGTACTCGATTTGCGCGTGAGCGTGATTTTATTTTTTGGAACTTGTGCGGCACCATGTTCTTTACGCAAATATTCCAGCAAAGCTGATTTATCGGTTTCTTCCAATTTATCTTCAACGGCAGTTTTAACGACGCCCGCTCCTTTAAGCTGCTCTAGCAGCAAGGCGGTGGGCAGCCCTAGCTCTGCGGCGAATTGTGCAACGGTTGTTTGTGCCATTTACTGTTCCTGTCTTTCCACTTTTTTCTATTTAAGCCCTAATTTAAACCCTAGGTAACTATTTAAACCAAGGCGCACGCGCAGTCATAATCAATGTCTTAGCGCGTTCTGCATCCATATTGGTCAATTCTACCAGCTCATCTACTGCTAATTCCGCCAAGCTTTCCATGGTTGGCACGCCCTTTGAAGCCAATAGATGCGCTGTTGGATCATCCATACCTTCCATGCCTAGTAAATCGGCTGAAGCCTCTTCTATTTTTTCTTCTTTGGCAATTGCTTCGGTTAATAAAGCAGCACGTGCGCGTGAACGAAGCTCATTAATGGTGTCTTCGTCAAACGCATCAATCTCAGCCATCTCAGCTAGTGGCACGTAGGCAATTTCTTCCAAAGTGCTAAAGCCTTCTTGTACTAAAATATCGGCAACTTCTTCGTCCACATCCAATTTTTCCATAAACAATTGGCTAACGCTAGCGTACTCGCTTTGGTTTTTCTCGGCCGCTTGCTCTTCAGTTAAAATATTTAAAGTCCAGCCCGTTAATTCAGAAGCCAAACGCACGTTTTGGCCGCTACGACCAATCGCTAACGCTAATTGCTCTTCATTCACCACCACGTCCATGCTGTGCGCATCTTCATCGACAACGATAGAAGAAACCTCTGCCGGCGCCATGGCGTTAATCACAAATTGTGCAGGCTCCATGCTCCAGAGCACAATATCTACGCGTTCGCCTGCCAGCTCTCCAGTTACCGCTTGCACGCGCGAACCGCGCATACCAACGCACGTACCTACTGGGTCAAGACGTTGATCATTGGTTTTAACCGCAATTTTAGAACGCAAACCAGGATCTCGTGCAGCCGCTTTAATTTCCAGCAAGCCTTCTTCAATTTCTGGCACTTCTAACTCAAACAAACGCTGTAAAAATTCTGGCGCTATACGCGATAAAATCAATTGTGGGCCACGACCACTACGCTCGATGCGTGACAAATATGCACGCACACGGTCACCCACGCGCAAGTTTTCTTTAGGAATCATCGCTTCGCGTGGTAATAAGCACTCCAAACGACCAACCTCAATCAGCGCATTGCCTTTTTCCATACGCTTAATAACACCTGTCACCAAATTTTCGTTACGCGCTAAAAAATCTTCTAAAATTTGCTCGCGCTCTGCTTCGCGCACTTTTTGCAGAATCACTTGCTTTGCAGCCTGGGCACCTATACGGCCAAACTCAATACTATCTAGTGGCTCTTCGTAATAGTCACCAATAGCGCGGCCTTTGGCGTGTTCGCTTTCTTCATCGAATTGAAATGCAGAATTTTCTAACAAGTCGTATTCCACATATTGCCAGCGGCGGAATGTTTTATATTCACCAGATTCACGATCAATCTCAACACGAATATCCGCATTTTCATCATGTTTTTTCTTAGTTGCAGAGGCCAATGCAAGCTCTAATGCAGTAAAAATAACCTCTTTAGTCACGTTTTTTTCGTGAGCTAAGGCATCTACCAATAATAAAATTTCACGACTCATTGCAATCTCCAACTATCAATTTATTCTAATTAACTTTAATTAACTTTTCTACTGCCAAATATACAGATCACTTTAAAATATGGGGCTCAGTCTTGCTTTATCGATGTTGTTCATAGCTAATTTATACACAACACCATCACATTCCATCACCACATTACTGGCTTCTACACCCTTTAATATTCCCAAAAACGTCTTACGTGGCAGCGTTGTATCTACTGCGTTAGCACTCTCATCTTTAATACCAGCACGCAACTTAACCTGCGCACGCTCACCTGCAAAACGCGCAAAATCTTTTTCTTTTTTTAATACTCTATCCATGCCGGCCGAAGAAATCTCCAGCCTGTCGTACTCGATCTCGTGCTCAACTGTTAACACATTGCCCAGCTGATTACTTACCAACACGCAATCATCAATATTGACGCTATCTTTGATATTTTTTGGGTTTAACTTATCAATAAACACACGTAGCAACTTACCTCTGTTCGAAATCTCGAGGTCTACCAACTCAAATCCAAGCTGAGTCACCGTTTTATCAATTAAGCCATGCAAATCTTGCATTCAATCAATACCTTTAAAGCTTTCATACCCTGCAGAAACAAAAAATGGGCACAAAGCCCATTCAAATTATTCATACATTATACCAATAAATTCAAGCAATTGGAATGCACGCTATTCATACGCACAGACATTAGAATACCTGCCCTACAAGGCAATATCCATGCGGCTTCTGGCGATGCCTTAAAACTAAAAAACCCCATCACTTAAATGATGAGGTTTCTTATTAACCATCGATGCGATGATTTTAAATAATAAGCTTGGCGGTGACCTACTTTCGCATGCAAAAAGCATACTATCATTGGCGCTGGTTCGTTTCACGGCCCTGTTCGAGATGGGAAGGGGTGGGTCCAAACCGCTATGGCCGCCAAGCATAACTGGTAATGTTG
>JANNFN010000017.1:0-2571 GCA_031379885.1 Methylotenera sp. | reverse complement strand
GAAAGATAAAGCTCATCTGCTGCGCGGGAGAAATTACCAAGGCGAGCAGCTGCTTCAAAGCCCATCAGCAGTTTAAGGGAAGGGATGCGTTGGTTAGACATATGAGAAAACCTAATCAATAGATGCAGTAAACATCAATTTATATCAAGTATTGTCTGTATACAATAGTGCTAGTTAAAAAATGCTATTAAAAAATGATGGAGGAAAGACATGAGTGCTTTATATAGAACACTGCAAGGCAATACACTTCGCGCATTATGTGTGACATCACTAATGATGAGTTGTAGTTATGTTTTGGCAGAAGATGCGATACCTACGGAGGTTGTTGACGCAGCGCCGGCTGAAGTTGCTGAACCAGCACCACCATACACCCTCACTTATAACCTTGGTATTTACAGCGCATATCAATATCGCGGTAACAATCTTTCTGATGGCCCTGCATTACAAGGTGGTATTGACTGGACGCATAGCAGTGGTTTTTATTTAGGCACATGGTTTTCAACAATAGACCCTTTTTATTCAGGTGAAAGTGCTGCGCTTGGCACAAAAGGTAACCATGTAGAAAATGACTTTTATGCGGGCTACTTCCATACCTTCGACAATGGCATTGGCCTTAACTTCTTAGGTAATTATTATAAGTATTGGGAAGGCAGAAAAGCGAACAACGTCTTACCTTCTCTAGATATTAGAAAACATAAGCAGGATTCATTTGAGGTGTCAGCAGCGCTGTCATACAAATGGTTTACCTATACTTATTACAGAACATTGACTGATTACTTTGGCGCAGATGAAACGGATAAAAACTTTAATGTAACTGGCAACCGCAATACCGATGGTGCGGATTATCACGAACTTAAGGTGAACTATAAATTACCCATTGCTGATTTGAATTTTATGACCAAAGTGGGTTATGTAAGAACGCTGAATTTACAGGGCAATCAGGGCGATTTTGCGATTGGCTTAAACCGAGACTTTGCTATGCCTACTGGTGGCAAGCCTCTCGAAGGCTTTAACGCAGGTGCGGTTTATACCAGTACGTTTTCTGTAAAAAATGAAGACTTTTATATGACAACTGACCTGAGAGATGTTAATGAAGATTACTTATGGTTCTACATTAAACGCACTTGGTAACAACTTAAATGATGGAACAAAAAATGAATCGATTTGACGCAAAAAAAATGGGCTTTAGAATGCCCGCGGAGTGGGAGCCAATGCAAGCGATGTGGCTAGGCTGGCCTGTACTTGAAAACCGTGAAGAGTTATGGGGCAAATACTACGAGCAAGTTTGCATTGAGTTTGCCTTAGTCGCAAAAACCATTGCTAAATATCAGTCATGCATTGTGACCGCTCATCACGCGCAAGTGGAAAATGCACGAAGGCTTTGTGGCGATTCAGTTCAAGTGATTGCAGTTGCAGCCGAAGATAATTGGTTACGTGATTGTGGGCCAAATTTTTTACAAGGTAGTAATGGTCAGCTTGCTGCTGCAGTGTTTAGGTTTAATGCTTGGGGCGAAAAATATCACCCATATGATGGTTGCCAACAATTGGCGCAAGATATGGCGCGTCATGTAGGCGCTCAGATTTTCAATTCGCACATGGTGCTTGAAGGCGGTTCATTTTACGTGGATGGACAGGGAACTTTGCTCACCACTGAAAGTAGTTTGCTGCACCCTAATCGTAATCCACACATGAGCAAATCTGAAATTGAAGCCGAGCTTCGCCGTATGTTAGGCGTAGAAAAAATCATTTGGCTGCCAGGCAATCCTCTAGAAGTAGAAACCAACGGACATATTGATGGTATTGCCTCGTTTACCGCACACGGCAAGGCGCTGTTTCAATCTGCGCGGCCAGACCAAGGCGAGTATTACAAAATAATGCAAGAAAACCGCCGCGCTTTGGAATTGGCAACAGATATTCAAGGCAATCACTTTGAGATTTTAGATTTGCCATCACCTGTTGTCACCGAGCATTTTGATACAGAGCGCGATTGCGATTGTTATGCCAACTATATTCTTGTGAATGGTGCTGTTATCTCAACCGCTTTTGGCGTGGCACAAGATGCAATTGCGCGCGATGTATTTGCAAAAGCGTTTCCAAACTTGCAAGTTGAATTATTGCCAGTGACGACAATTGGCGTTGGTGGCGGAAGTATGCATTGTTCTACACAACAGCAACCTGTCGTTAACAAAGTAAAGTAAATATTAGTGAAGGAGTTTACGCAAATGACACCAAGAAATATCACTGTCGCCGCCGTACAAATGGCCTCTGGCAGTTGGAAGTTTGAAGAGAATATGGCAAGTGCCGAACGCTTAATCCGCAAGGCAGCAGGACAAGGCGCAAATTTAGTGCTGTGCCCAGAGCTTTTTATGATGCCTTACTTTTGCATAGACCAAAATATGCGTCATTTGGAGTTAGCTGAACCATTTGCAGATAACCCGCGCATTGCCCGTTTTGCGGCCTTAGCGGCAGAGTTAGGTATTGTGTTGCCGATTGGGTTTTTTGAGCGCGCTGGCAATGTGGCCTACAACTCAGTTACCGTGGCCGATGCCGATGGCAAACTACTAGGGCTTT
>JANNFN010000108.1:0-2023 GCA_031379885.1 Methylotenera sp. | reverse complement strand
TGACAGAACAAAAAGACGATAAATGCAGACTGGACAAATGGCTGTGGGCGGCACGCTTTTATAAAACGCGTAGTATTGCAATAGATGCGGTGGATAGTGGCAAAGTACGCGTATATGGTGACCGTGCCAAACCTGCCAAAGAAGTCAAAATTGGTATGTTAATTAACATTCTCAATAAAGACTTGGAGATCGAAGTAGAAGTTGCTGGTCTATCCAATATTCGACGTGGCGCGCCAGAAGCAGCATTGTTGTATACAGAAACAGAAACCAGTAAAGCAAAGCGCGAAAATGCTAAAGTGACGCGTGAGGCTGATCATGCTGTGAGAGAAAGAGGCGCAGGGCGCCCAACCAAGCGGCAATTGCGCGATATTAAAAAATTTACTGGCATACTTTAATTTAAACTTGAATTAATACTTGCGCATTCTTGTTTAATGTTGGTAAACTGCGTTCAATGATTGAACGGTATGCCAATATAACGTATGTTAACTGACGAATATCGCTACAAAATACTCAAAATACTTGAGACTAATCCCGAGATTAGCCAGCGAGATTTGGCGCGCGAGCTAGATATTAGCTTGGGGCGTGTAAATTTTTGCTTAAAAGCTTTAATCGAAAAAGGCTTGCTCAAGGCCACCAATTTCCGTAACAGTAGTAACAAATTAGCTTATATGTATTTTCTAACGCCTACGGGCATCGAAGAAAAATCTGTAATTACCGCGCGCTTTTTAAAAATAAAAATGCAGGAATACGCTAATTTAGAAGCCGAAATTTTAGAACTGCGGCGTGAGGCCAGCAAATTAATTCCTAGTGAGGTGCATGCATGAAGCGCTACGCAATTATCCTTTGTGGCGGCTCTGGCACACGTTTGTGGCCGCTCTCGCGCACACTCAGACCTAAACAATTGCTTGCACTAAACGGTGAGCAAACATTGTTGCAACAAACGACTAGCCGCTTGCTGCAACATGTGGAAGCGGCCAAATTATTCACAGTAACGCACGAAGACCATAAGTTTGAAGTAAAAGGCCAACTTTCGGAAATCGCCCCAGCGGCGGTGACCAATGTATTACCAGAACCCTGTGCACGCAACACCTTGCCAGCGATTGCGTGGGCAGTAAATCAAATACATCAGCAAGACGCTGACGCAATAATTGGTGTTTTTGCTTCAGACCATGCAATTGATAATCAGCAAGCATTTCTGGATGCTTGGCAAACCGCAGAAATAGCCGCACAAGATGATTATTTGGTGCTGCTGGGCATTAAGCCGCATGAACCCGCAACAGGCTATGGCTACATTAAACCAAGCCAGCCATTATCCTATAGCGGTACGTTGCCAGTGCACCAAGTTGCCCAATTTGTAGAAAAACCCAATGCTGAAAAAGCGGCGCAATTTGTGAGCGGTGGTTATCTGTGGAACAGCGGTATGTTTGTGTTTAAAGCCAGTGCGTTTATGCGAATGTTGCAGCACTATCAGCCTGAAATAGCTAAGCAAATAGCCAACATGACAGAAGATAACTTTGCTGAGACATACGCCAACTTTCCTAATTTATCAATGGATTATGGTTTGGCGGAGGAATTAGTAAAGCATGCAGAAAAAGTGGCTGTGGTGCCTGTGGATATGGCTTGGAGCGACCTAGGTAGCTGGGATTCGATCTATCAACGCCATCAAAAAGATGCTGACAATAATGTGACAAAAGGTGATGTGTTCACGCAAGATACCACCAATAGCTTGCTGTGGAGCCAGACTAGTCTGCTGGCTACAGCTGGCTTGGATAATATTGTAGTGATTCAAACTGCCGATGCGACTTTAATTTGTGACAGAAGTCGCACGGAAGAAATTAAAAGCCTAGTGGCGCGTGTAAAAGCCTATAAACCTGAATTGACAGAAATTCACCAAACGGTATATCGCCCATGGGGCAGTTATACAGTGCTTGAAGAAAGTGCTAATTTTAAAATTAAACGTATTGTGGTGAACCCAGGCGCAAAGTTATCCATGCAAATGCATAAACATCGCTCTGAACATTGG
>JANNFN010000104.1:0-46621 GCA_031379885.1 Methylotenera sp. | reverse complement strand
GTGCGTACATACTTGGGCATACGATGCAAAATAAAGGTGGCACTAGTAATAAGGCCATCACAGCCTTCTTTTTGAATGCCTGGCAGACCACTTAAAAATTTATCGGTAACGTCTTTACCAAAGCCTATTTTACGAAAACTTGGCCCAGCGATTACTAAAATTTCTGGTTCACCCAGCTGGGTTATCATGTCGATATCAAAACGACTTACTATAAAACGAGCCATTGCGATATCATGAATTTTGCCTAAATTATGATCTAGACGCTCGACCTCTAACCACTCTGCGTCCGGCGTTACCATGCGCCATGAGGCTAGGTTGTCCAGCGCAGTTCCCCATAACACGGCTTTTTTGCCACCAGCGTTCATCGCTACGTTGCCGCCAATACAACACGCATCGGCGCTGGTTGGATCGCAGGCAAACTCAAGGCCAGCCTCTGTTGCGGCTTCCATGGCACGTCGCGTGACTACGCCTGCGCCACATTCAATAGTGGCGACTTGGCGTGAAACACCAGGCAAGGTGCGCATTTGCACGCCAGTGTGCTGATCTAATTTTTCTGTGTTAATCACCGCAGACATGGGTGTGAGTGGAATCGCGCCACCTGTGTAACCCGTGCCGCCTCCGCGCGGAATCACTGTTAAACCAAGTTCGATACATGCGCGTACTAATGCGGCGATTTCGATTTCCGTATCGGGATTTAACACCACGAATGGATATTCAACGCGCCAATCGGTGGCATCGGTGACGTGCGAAACGCGGGCCAAGCCATCAAATTGGATATTATCTTTGCGCGTAATCTTGCTGAGTTTGCTTAAGGCTTTTTTGCGCAAATCGTAGGTTTGGCGAAAATCTTCGGCAAATTTTTCGACCGCGATTTTGGCCGCAGAAACTAATTTATTAACTTTTTCGTTGTCACTACCACGCTCATCAATCGCATCAATACGATGGTGAAGCGCATCAATCAAGGCTTTGCGACGTTTAGGGTTGTCTAATAAGTCATCTTGCAAATACGGATTGCGAGAGACCACCCACAAATCACCAAGCACCTCAAACAACATGCGCGCACTACGGCCAGTTTTGCGCTCGCCACGTAGTTCATTCAAAATTTCCCAAATTTCCTCGCCCAAAAACCGAATGACAATTTCACGGTCTGAAAATGAAGTGTAGTTGTAGGGAATTTCGCGTAAACGAGTAGCTGGAATTGGCTCAGCTTGAAGTATTTCGGCAGGAATAGGTGCGTTCATTAAGGGTTGTAAGCTCTTAGCAAATTAAAGAGTGATTATATCATGCCATAAGCCGGCTAATAACTGCGAGCACGCTAGGGTTATTATGGATTTAACCTAAGATTTTAATATAGGGGTTTTAACTAAAAAGCGTTAAAATCATACCATGTTAAAGTTAAAAAAATTAATTATTCCCTTCGCCATTTTAGCTCTCTTGGCATTTTTGGTATTTAACTTAACTAAACATCCGCAAGCGCCTAATGTTACGTTTACCACTATCGCTGGCAAAAAAATCAACATGGCTGAGCTTAAAGGCAAAGTAGTATTGGTAAATTTTTGGTCTACCGACTGCAGCGTCTGCGTAAGCGAAATGCCAGATTTGGTCAATACTTACAATACTTACAAAGATAAAGGCTTTGAAGTGATCGCCGTTGCCATGCCTTACGACCCACCAGCGCAAGTGCTTAATTACGTCACGCAAAAAGTGCTGCCTTTCCCAGTTATGCATGATGGATTTGGCGAGATTACAAACAAATTTAGCGGTGTACATGCTACACCTACCGCTTACATTTTTGATAAACAAGGCAAGCAATTACAATACACCATTGGTAGATTGGATTTCGACAAACTCAACCAATTATTGAATAAGGAATTAATTTGATGTTGTGGGTAAAGGCCTTTCACATTATTTTTGTTACAAGCTGGTTTGCTGGATTATTTTATCTGCCTAGACTATTTGTGAATCATGCCATGACGACTGATGCTATCACATTGGCTCGCTTAGAGTTAATGGAACATAAACTATATCGCTTCATGCTGCCTTTAGCGCTGTTGGCGCTGGGTTTTGGCCTTTGGTTATGGTTAGGTTACGGTATTTCAGGCGCGTGGCTGCATGCCAAGCTGGCACTAGTTGTTGGCTTAGTGGTTTATCATTTGTATTGCGGCAAACTCATGCGTGATTTTAAAGTAGGTAAAAACAAGCGCGGCCATGTGTGGTACCGCTGGTTTAACGAGATTCCTGTGATAATATTACTCCTTGTGGTTATTTTAGTTGTAGTAAAACCCTTTTAAGTTTTAGCATCTTATGGACATTCTAAATTCAAATTGGCTGATTAAAATGCTCGAGAAATCGAGCCAGACGCCGCATGGGCGCTTACTTAGCCTATTTGATATTTTAGAAGATTGGCTTGATGCACCACAGATTACTACACCAAACATACGCGAGCAAATAGGTGAGCAGTTTGCTAAACCAAAACAAGCAAGACTTTTGCAAGATTATTTAACCATTGAGGCAGCTAAAGCTGGTGCGGCGATGCCAGAAGTATTAGCGAATCAACTTTATTTCATGGCAATTTCTGCTACACAAGAGAGGTTGCAAGCCAATATTCATGAGGTCTCTGGACATGCTACTTTTAATCATGCAAAAAGTGCAGCAAAAGCTTTGATTTTGGCACAGACCAAAAAAGAATTTCATATTGCAAAATCATCCGCCTACGCGATTGCAGCTAGCTTTTTAGGCATTTTAGTGGTGGCTGGCACGCTTTATATAAATCAAAATATGAGTCAGGCTGCAAAAAAAAGACTAGCATTTTCTTCTGCAATGCCCATACAAGCTGCAATACCGCAATTGGTAAGTTCTGACAGCATGGCTGACCCACAGCAAACCGCTGCGTTAATGGCGCAAATTGAACTAATGCGACATGGCAATTGCCAATTGATTGAGGCGATTCAACTACCCGATCAATACAAAGGTATTTATTTGAATATGGTGGTGAATGGCCAAGTATCTACCGACCCACGCGAACAAAAAATTGCTTTTGCGTTACTGAAACAAACACGCTGCAATTACACGCCGATGTTGATGGCAAACTCTAAATAAGTTTGAATATATAACAAAAAAGCCAGCTTTAAGCTGGCTTTTAAACTGATATATTTACTCTGTAATTTTTTTCAAATTATCTAAGCCACCTTTGAAAACTGCATGCATAGTGCCTGTAGCTGCTTCGTCATCTTGACCTTTTGCTGGAGTTGCCGACAGATCTTTGCGTTTAAAGTCAGCGTTCCATACTACTTCAGTTACATTTGCACTTATTGGTTTTACCATAATTTTTGCTGAATAATTACTTACTGGTAGCACACCTTCATTAATCACATAAGCGTAGCTCATTCCTGCGGCATCGTAGCTAGTGAGCGTTTCGTTCACTGTGCCACCATCCCCCAGTGTTAACAATCTTACTGCACCTTTTGTATTATTTGTACCGCTTTTAATTTCAGTTTTTGCGACCGCTGGATGAAATGCGCCTAAATCACCATAATTGCCCACCTTAGCCCAAACTTTAGTAGCTGGTGCATTAATGGTTACTTTCTCTTCTGCTGACAATTTACTTGCAGTACTTGTGGTGCCTTCAGCCGTACCGCCACCAGTTGCGCAAGCCCCCAGAAAAACAGCCGATATGATAATCGACAGGTTTGCTAACTTTCTCATGATCTACTCCTAAATAATAATAAGTTTTACGATATATACTATACCGTTCTGTATACTTTAATTCTATTAGATAAAAATGTAAATGGTTTTTTACAATTAAAATAGTTAGTTATAATTTATAATTTGTACTAATGCCTAACTAATTTTACTTGTAAGTATATTTTTGCTAATTAAATTAATCTCATGCTATACTCGTATTCATGAGTGCTTTGAAGGATAAAATTTTAGTAGTTGCCACTGACTTATTTCATACCAGAGGTATTAATTCGACTGGAGTGGATACTATTGTGGCGGTTGCTGGCACCACTAAAATGACTTTATATAAGTACTTTCACACCAAAGAGGAGCTCATTTTAGAAGTGTTACAAACCAGCCAACAAGGCTTTCAAACTTGGCTCGACGAAAAGTTAAGTACAACCAGTAAAAAACCTTCTGACAAAATTCAACAACTTTTTGATTATATTGAAGTGTGGGTCAACTCGCCCGAGTTTATTGGCGTTGGCTTCATTAAAGCCTCGGCTGAGTTCCCAAACGAGGAAAACCCTATACATCAACTTTCATCGCGGCAATCGCGCGAATTTAGGCAGTTTATTGCTAGGTTAGCTAACGAAGCTAGCATTAAAGATGCGGATGGCTTGGCCTTGCAACTTTCGCTACTATTTGAAGGCGCAGTGCAAGCCGAACAAATGAAGCGTGGATCTGGTGCAATTAAATACGCCAAAAAGGCAGCCAAAATTCTGATTGATGGCGCAATAAAAAACTAAGCTATCCAAAGCTATGCTTGCGTTAAGTACGCTCGTTACAAGATAATAACGTTTTAACTTAAAATGCCTTTTTATGCATACCCTTATCTGCGGCTCACTCGCTTTCGACACTATTATGGTGTTTCAAGATCAATTTAAAAATCACATACTGCCAGATAAAATCCATGCATTAAGCGTTGCGTTCTACGTGCCTGAAATGCGTCGAGAGTTTGGTGGCACCGCGGGAAATATTGCTTATAATTTGCAATTGCTAGAGGGTAAACCGCTGATTATGGCGACGGTAGGTGAAGATTTTACCCCATATACTAACTGGTTAAATCAAAACAAATTAAATACAAATCACGTTAAAAAAATCGCCAATAGTTTTACTGCACAAGCGTTTATTACGACTGATATCGATGATAATCAAATTACTGCGTTTCATCCTGGCGCGATGGTAGAGTCGCACCAAAATAGCGTAAAAGATGCCGCCAATATTAGCTTAGCCGTTATCGCGCCAGATGGTCGCGATGGCATGTTTCAACATGCAAAAGAATGTTTTGAAGCTGGCATCCCATTTTTGTTTGATCCTGGTCAAGGATTGCCCATGTTTAATGGTGAAGAGTTGCTTCATTTTATTGAAATGGCAACTTATTTGGCCGTGAACGATTATGAATCTCAAATTATCCAAGATAAGACGGGGTTAAATCTGGAGCAGCTCGCAAATAAAGTAGAAGCACTCATTGTCACCTTGGGAGGTCTTGGCTCGCACATTTATGCTGATGGTCAACGTTTTGAGATTCCGTGCGTTAAAGCAGACAAGATTGTGGACCCAACAGGATGCGGCGATGCGTATCGTGCAGGTTTATTATACGGTATGGCAAATGGTTGGGATTGGCCAACCTGCGGTAGACTGGCTTCTACTATGGGCGCGATTAAAATTGCTAGCCGTGGCGGACAAAACCACAAGCCAACGCGTGCCGAAATTGAGAACATTTACAGCCATGCGCTTGTCCAACAGGTGGCGGCAGAAGAAAAACTGACTAACTAAGGAGTCAAGCATGAAAGTTTCAAAGTTAATTTTAGTAGCATTTATTTCAGCATTTTTAGCGGCGTGCGCCAACTCTAACTCTGGCAGCGTGTATAAACGCGACGACGCGCGTAGAGTACAAACGGTGAAAACGGGTGTAGTAGAAAGTGTGCGCTCGGTTAAATTAGAGGGTACCAAATCGCCTGTCGGAACAGTTGCAGGTGGTGCGGTTGGTGGCATTGCTGGTAGCACTATCGGCCATGGTAGTGGTAGTGCAATTGCTGCAGTCATAGGTGCGGTTGCAGGCGGTATTGCTGGCTCTGCCATTGAAGAAGGCGTAACACGTAAGGATGCGCTTGAAATCACCGTTAAACTAGATGGTGGAAGCATGATTGCGATTGTTCAAGAGGCTGATGAAGAGTTTCACCCAGGTGATAAAGTACGCATTGTAGAAAATGCTGATACATCTAGAGTAACTCACTAAGCGCTTGTAATAAATCACAATGTCATCAATAAGTCATATAATTTTCATCATTTATTCACGCTAACTACATAACATCTCCCGCAACTAAAGGAGAGATGTTATGTACGCGAAACAATTAGCACTAAAACAACACCCTCAACATAGACGGCTTTATATAAGTCTTGCGCGCAATCCTGCAGAAGTGGCTGAGGCGCAACGCTTGCGCTATAAAGTATTTATCGAGGAAATGGGTGCACAACTTTCAGGCACTGGAGGGCTAGATATTGATGGATTCGATGTCTATTGCGATCACCTTTTAGTGCGAGATAGTGCTAACAATCAAGTGATAGGTACTTATCGCATATTAAGCCCACACAAAGCCTTTGAAGCTGGCGGTTATTACTCCGCAGGTGAGTTTGATTTAAGCCGTTTACACCATTTATTTAAGAGTATGGTCGAAGTTGGTCGTGCATGTGTGCATCAGAACTATCGCAATGGCGGTACAATTACCCTGCTATGGGCAGGTTTAGCAAAATATATGCAAATGAACAATTACGAATACATGATTGGCTGTGGTAGCGTGCCGATTCACGATGGTGGGCACTTGGCAGCAAGTTTATATGAGAAACTTAAAGATGAATATTTATCACCTGCTGAGTACCGCGTGTTTCCGCGCAACCCTTTGCCAATTTCCTCGCTAAATAAGGAAATGCAAGTTGTTTGCCCTCCTCTTATTAAAGGTTATTTGAGGCTTGGCGCCTATATCTGTGGTGAACCCGCTTGGGATGCCTCTTTCAACACAGCTGATATGCTGGTAATGTTACCTTTATCTAAAATCAACAGCAGATATGCATCGCATTTCTTAAAATAATTTGCAAAAAAGCAACTCACTCACTCGAATTTATCGTATCTCGCGCATTTTAATTCACACATTTACTGGATTAACAATTGCTGCTTTTATGTTACCTATCATCAGCAAAAACACCAAGCTTAGCTTAATTAGGTGGTGGTGCCGGGGTTTGTTGCGCGCATTTAATATAAAGGTTGAAACTTTTGGAGACTTACCAGCCTCCAATATTCGAGGCATAATGTTTGTAGCTAATCATATTTCTTGGTCAGACATTCATGCTTTAAATAGTTTAATTCCGTTACGTTTCATTGCTAAATCTGACATTAAAAATTGGCCAGTTTTTGGCTACTTGGTGCAAAAAGCCGACACCTTATTTATTGACAGGAATAAGCGGCAAGATGCTGGGCGTATTGTAAAAACCACCGCTGAAAGCCTCATGGCGGGTGACAATCTATGTTTTTTTCCAGAAGGAACCACTTCAGAAGGCTCGCTGGTATTGCCTTTTAAGAGCAGTGTGCTACAAGCTGCCATTAGTGCCAATACACAAGTGTGGCCAGTTGCAATAAAATATGTCAATGCCGACGGCAGTATCAATGTAGCAATGGCTTATGCAGGAGATACTACTTTAATAGAATCTATGCAGCAAGTTTTGATGCAGAAAAATCCAGTGGTGGAATTACATTTTTTAACACCTATTGCTACTCATGGGCAAAATAGACGTGATATAACGCTCACTGCCTATCAGGCAATTGTGGCTAAGTTGACTTTATAACACTGTCTCTTACGTCGTGATTTACTTGCGTAATTGTACCCGTCTCTAAACACATGGCTGTGAGTTGTCCACCCCACAGACAGCCTGTATCGAGCGCATGAATATTATCACGCTGACGCAGCCCTAGTGCCGACCAATGCCCACAAATAATTTGTGATGCTTTAGATTGCCGTGAGGGTGCATCAAACCAAGGCATATAGCCGATTGGAATATCCTGCAACTCACCCTTAAATTCGAACTCCATTTCGCCACGCGCTGTGCAAATACGCATTCTCGTCATGGCATTGGTGATAATTTTTTGCCTAGCGATTCCTGTTAAATCATCATGCCAACGACTCGGCTCATTACCATACATATTGGTCAAAAAATTCAAATAACTATCGGCCTGTAAGGCGTACTCCACCTCGCTTGCAAGCTGTGAGGCTTTTTCAATCGTCCATTGTGGCAGCAAACCTGCGTGCACCATCACATAGTCATTTCCTGCAATGTCATTTTCAATATGCATAAGCGGCTGATGGCGCAACCAAGTAAATAGTAAATCGCTGTCAAATGCATCCATACTGGCTTGCAGCGTATCGTATTTATGAGCTGGTTTTAAATTATGTACTACCGCAAGCGCGTGTAAATCATGGTTTCCCAAGACAATTTTCAAAGATTCTTGATGCTGAAAGCACCAGCGCAACACTTCTAACGAGCCGCTACCGCGATTGATTAAATCGCCGACCAGCCACAGTGTATCGCGCTTCGTATCAAACCGCAGGCGCGCCAAAAGCTCTGTAAAAGCGTGAAAACAGCCTTGAATATCCCCTATTGCATAAGTTGTCATGGTTTACATTTTAGCCTAACAAATTATCAGCTCACAAAAAAGCCGCTTAGTATTTTAAGCGGCTTTTAAACATTACAAGTAATTACTTTTTAGCAAGCTTAGCTGGATCAAAACTAGCGCCCGCTTGATTTGCCATATTGGCCACTGCCGCTGCAATTTCGCCTTCGGTTAAGTCTGGATTACCCCCTTTGGCAGGCATTGAGCGAATACCATTAACTGCATGGCTTACCAGCGTTTCGTAACCCTGCGCAATGCGCGGCTCCCACTGGGCTTTATCGCCAATTTTTGGTGCATTCATTAACCCGGCGCCGTGACACATTGCACATCCACCTTTGACTACTTCCTCACCACTTTTTTCTACATGTTCAGCACTCGCTGCAGCCACTTCTACAGCCGCGACCGGTTTAATATTTTCTTCAGCTTTTGCAACCACGGGAACAGCTTCCTCCCCAGCAGGTTTAGCTATCAGCAACCCTGCCACAACGGCAAGCGCTAATAAAAGGCCAAAAATTATCACCATTGGTTGTAATGTACTTGGGCTTGAATGCTCATCATCGTGTTTGTTCATAGTTATGCTCCTAAACGTTATAAATAAAAAATATCTTGATGTAAGCCGCTTTGCTATAATGCGCCATCACTTGAGTAACCATCTTAAGTGACAATAAAGCGCCCGTAGCTCAGCTGGATAGAGTGTTGGTTTCCGAAGCCAAAGGTCGTGGGTTCGACTCCCGCCGGGCGCACCATATATAAAATCTACAGCCTAAACAGCCAATAGTGATCTACCAACAAAGCTGCAAATAATAGAGTCAAATACAAAATTGAAAATTTAAACATGCTTTTGGCAAGCGCATCAGAGTACTTGCGGAACAAACCAATTGCATAGGCCATAAACACAGCATCTAGTAGCAGCACAGAAGCTAGGTAAATAAAGCCGCTCATACGCATGGCAAATGGCATTAAAGTGACTGCTGTTAAGATAATAGTGTAGAGCAAAATTTGTAAACGCGTATATTTCTCCCCATGCGTCACAGGCAACATCGGCAAGCCAGATTTTGCGTATTCGTCGCGTCTATACAGTGCTAGTGCCCAAAAGTGCGGTGGTGTCCAGGCAAAAATAATCAGCACTAAAATCCACGCTTCTGGAGAAACTGTGCCCGTCACAGCGGCCCAACCCAACGCGGGCGGCATGGCACCAGACAGCCCGCCAATAACAATATTAAGTGGCGTGGCAGGTTTTAAAAACACGGTATAAATGACTGCATAACCCACAAAAGTAGCTAGAGTGAGCCACATAGTAAGTGGATTTACGAAAACATATAAAATGGCCAACCCAATGCTGGCAGTAATGGTTGCAAATATAAAGGTTTGCTTTGATGTCACCTGGCCAGTTGGCAAAGGTCTACCTCTAGTGCGTGCCATTTTTGCATCGATAGCTTGCTCTACCAAGCAGTTAAAAGCGGCGGCCGCTCCAGAGGCCATACAGATGCCAATAGTTGCCGCCAATAGTATCCCTAATGGCACCATGTTAGGAGTGGCGAGAAACATGCCAATCATCGCTGTGAAAACGATTAATAATGTGACGCGAGGTTTGCACAAAGCCAAAAAGTTATGAAAACTTGACCTAGCATTTGGTAATTTTAGTTCTGAAACTGCGCTCATTGAGTTCTCTCTTTTACAACTAAATTAACTTTTTAAACTTGTTATTTTAGAGTTAATGACAACCACCGTAATTAATAACAAAGCCGCGCCCATATTATGCCCTACTGCCAGCACAAGTGGAAGATGCAGCAGCAAGTTCGCTATGCCTAAAGCAATTTGTACTGCCAGTAAACCAAGCATCATGTGCGCTAGTTTTTTCAATTGTGGCTCTTTTAGCAAACGCAAACCAAGCAAGCCCAAGTAAATAAGGGTGATTAGCGCACCAACGCGGTGCGTCCATTGTATGGCGGTATAAGCCGAGAGTTGCAAGTTGTTGCCTGCGGCATCAACACCCAACTCACGCACTAAATGAAACGCGCTAGAAAAATCCATCACTGGAAACCAATTCCCATGACAAGTGGGGAAATCGGTACATGCAAGTGCCGCGTAGTTAGTGCTTGTCCAGCCGCCTAGAAAAATCTGCGCAAACAAAACTAGTAGTGCGCCTCGCATCCAAAAACGTAAGTTTTCAGATTCTAAAACTCTTGTTGGTATTGTGCCAAAATGGCGATGCGCTATCCAAGTTAATAGTCCCAGCGTGCTCATGCCACCTATTAAATGCGCGGTGACAACCGCTGGCTTTAACAATAACGTCACTGTCCACATGCCAAGCGCAGCCTGAAAAGCAATCAAAACAAGTAAAAAAGTGGGCAGCCATGGCGACACCTTTATCTGCTTACGAGCGTGCCAAGCCATCGCAAAAATCGCTAGCACTAGCAAACCTAAAGTGCCTGCAAAATACCGGTGAATCATCTCTTTCCACGCTTTGTGACCTTCTACTGGACTATCTGGATAGGCTGTTTGCGCAGCTGCTAACGAGCTTTCGCTTTGCGGTACAGTTAAAGTACCATAACAACCTGGCCAATCAGGGCAACCCAAACCAGCATCCGATAAACGCACATAAGCCCCTAACACCACTACAAACAAAGCCAGCAACGTTGCCACTAATACCAATCGATTGAATATTTGCATTGCTAATCGTTTCCTATCCTGCCCATGAGTTTTTTAAAAGACGTTTTAAATCGCTATAAAGTCCTTTTGGGTTCATGTTCTCAGAGTAACTCATCATCAAATTGCCAAGCGGATCGATCAAGTACACACTACCTGCGACCGCATTAAATTGACCTACAAACTTTATAGTTTCTGTATCCGCACCTACTAAAATAATCAAATCTGGATATTGCTTTTGCAATTCATTAACGGCTTCCGCCTTCAACACTGTTGGCACCAGCAGCACACGCTGCAGGCGTTGTGCATCTTTATCTAGAGAGGTTTGCACTTGTTTAAGTAGATGCACTTGCTTTTGGCAAGATTCTTTACAACCCGTGGAATCAACCATCACCATATTCCATTTTTTTTGCCACTGTTGCGGCATAAATGTTTTGCCTTGCGCATCATGCAGCACTGAAAACTGCAATACATGCGGCGGATTTACCAGGTTTCCATAACTCTTGCCGCTAGGATGCACATTTAACAGATGCAAAGTTGCGGCCACAGTAAATGGCAAGACGAAAATAATGGCAAGGAAAAGAAATATCTTTCGGCCGCTACTTTTATTTGACGGTATTTGTGTATTACTTGTTTCTGACATGCTTTAAATACTCAACTTTCTAAATTTTTCTCTTTAAATTTAATACGATATATATGACAAACAAGGTTAACGCAAACCCAAACCACTGATAGGCGTAGCCCAAATGCATGCTCACACGCTCGCCCGGTGTTGGCCAGTTTCTAACAAAACCACCTGCCGTACTTTTTGCATCAAGCCGCACAATAAAATTCTGCATCGCAAATGGCACCGATTTAGCGTAACGCGCCATATCTAAATTCTGCCAAACTGGCTGCCATCCTCCATCACTAGCTGCGGGTGCTTCCAGAGTAAAGAACTTTGCAGCAGGCAAATTAATATCTCCCTCTATTACTTGCCTGCCCTGTGGAGCAGTCGCCACGGGGACCTTCCTATCTGGAGCTCCCGCAATCCAACCTCTGTTTACCAAAATATAATTCTTGCTACCTTCCACCTGCATGGGCGTCAGCACATGGTAGCCGACGACGGTATTTTCTACTTGGTTATCCAGCAAAATTTGGTAGCGTACATCATATGTGCCAGCAAATTTGACGCGTTTAAATCTCCAGTCTTCCAAAGTCATTATTTTATCAGGAAGCGCTACAGGTAGCTCACTAAGGCGGGCGTTTAGTTGTGTTTGCAGAGCCTGCTTGGTAGCGGCCTTATGGTATTGCCAAAAACCTGCTTTAATGCAAAGCGTCATCACTATTATGGTTACAAGTGACATCAACACATTTGGGCGAAACGTATATTTCATTAGCTCAATTCCGATTGCAATGTAGATAAATTAACCGCATAATAGATTTACTTCTTGTTCGACCGATTCATCATGTTACTCAAAATCATTATTATCCTTATGTTGCTCGCTATCGCTGGCAATCTATTCTCTGCACTGTTTTATTTGATGAAGGGTGACACAAGCGATCGCACAGTAAAGGCTCTCACTTGGCGTATATCGCTATCTCTAGCATTATTTTTGCTATTGATGGTTGGCTTTTATTTTGGCCTCGTTGGGCAACCCAACCCAACGCCTTAAGTAATCTCTAATTCAGCTTAACAGTTGCACTAGCCTGATTTAATGCCGCTTTATCTGCGCTTGGCAAGCCATTAAAAAATGCATAATTCAAAGTCACCGTATTTACATCTGGCGGCAAATCAGGCTTTACGTAAAACATCACAGGCATTTTCTTGCTCTCACCAGACTTTAAAGTCTGCTGCTTAAAACAAAAACACTCGATTTTTTTAAAATACAATGCAGCTAATTCTGGCGTTACGCTAGGCACCGCAACACCCAGTTCGCTATCTTCAGCATTATTTTTAGCATAATAACTAGTTAATGTAATCTCACCCGGATGCACACGCAACGTAGCGTCCGATGGATGGAAGCTCCAAGCCAAGCCTGGCATAGTATTCCCAGTAAAAATAACCGTTACCCAGCGCGTTTTGTCAATTTTCATGTGTTTGTCTGAGGCTGTCATCGTGCTATCTGCTCTGCCATTCAAACCCAGTTTTTTACACATCACATCATAAATCGGCGCGATTGCAAAACCAAACAATAAACCCGCAAGCACTATTAGGCATAATTTCCATGCTAAGCGATTGTTTAATGCAGATCTTTCTTGACTATTACTCATCTATGTATAGCGTTCATTGACTTAGTTAAAGTAAATAGCAGCCATATATAACACTATAGCCAATATGCCAATTGACCAGCCAACTAGTAGGTTTTTACGGCGTAATTTTTGTTTATCCTGTTCCATGCTCTCTCATCTCTATCTTTTAAACTTTAACTTCTAAAGAATGTACCTGTTCTTTTTTGTAGTTGCTCAGCAAGTGATTCGCGTTGCTTTCTTGTTAAATACCGTCCGACTTCGATTTCTTTACCGTGGGAAAATAATCCTAAATGTAGCTCTCCATTTGGCAATTCATGCCGCACTACCTTTACCCAATATGGATTTAAAACATGCTGAGTTACCTGCTCTTTATAACATCTCTCCACTAGCAAACTATCGCCGTCTATAGTGATGCTCTCGTAGTCATTTTCGTGAGTATTTACATAATAAAATGCATAGGCGAGTGCGAAGAGTTCCAATCCTACGAACGGCATCACCAACCATGCGCCAAGCAAACTAAAACCAATGCCGATAAGACATGGAATCACACTTAGCAATATAATTACTTTCAACTTACCATTCGCACTCAATGAACTGTTAGGCTTGAAAGTAACGCTATAACTACTACCTATATTTAGTATTACCATCATGCCTCCATACTGGATTTATGACTACTCAAACGCAAAATAATTCTCTGTTTTGTTGACTAGACAAAAATAAACGCCACAAGGTAAACCCTGCGGCGTTTAGTAATGCATATTTAATTTTAAACTATTTTTATAGCCAATAAACAAATATGAATAGGAACAACCAAACTACGTCCACGAAGTGCCAATACCAAGCCACCGCTTCAAAACCAAAGTGATCGTGTGAATCAAAATGACCTTTCATTACACGGAACAGTATGATGGTTAACATAATCGCACCCATTGTTACATGTAGACCATGGAACCCAGTTAGCATGTAGAACGTAGCACCATAGATACCAGATTTAATCGTAAATGCAGCCTCTGCATATTCATGTGCTTGTAAAAATAAGAACAGTACACCTAATGCGATAGTTAGAATCAAACCAATCGTAAGTTGCTTACGGTTGTTTTTCATCATGCCCCAATGCGCAAAAGTTAATGTAACACCAGAGGATAACAACAGCAATGTATTAACTGCTGGCAGACCCCATGGACCCATGGCGCCTTCCAACTTAAGGCTTGGACCTGCAGATGGCCACATAGCTTGAAAACCTGGCCATAAGGCTTGCGCATCAGTCAAGCCATGCATATCTGCTAACCAATGTAATGAAACATTACGGGCGTAAAACAAAGCACCAAAGAAACCAAAGAAGAACATCACTTCTGAAAATATGAACCAACCCATACCCCAACGGAATGATTTGTCTACTTGCTTGTTATAAAACTTGCTGACACTCTCGCCAATAACTTCTTTAAACCAACCAAACAACAAATAAGCTAAGGTTAATCCACCTGCAATCATTAACGGTTTACCCATGGCTATTTTATTTAGCACCATAGTAAAGCCGCCAGCTAATAGGAACAAAGATATTGACGCTATTAACGGCCAAAATGATGGGCCTGGTAAGTAATAATTTTTTGTATTCTGACTCATGTTTGCTCCCTAAATATTTTCTTTATCAAACAATTACTTAACTTGTGGCGGGGTTTCAAATGTATGGAATGGTGCAGGAGATGGCACAGTCCACTCAAGGCCATGTGCGCCCTCCCATACTTGATTAGTTGCTTTTTTACCACCTCGAATACATTTAATCACCACATATAGGAACAGCAATTGGCTAAGGCCTAAAGCAAATGCACCTAATGAAGAAATCATATTGAATTCTGCAAATTGTTGTGAGTAATCTGGAATACGACGTGGCATACCAGCTAAGCCTGTAAAGTGCATTGGGAAGAAGGTCACGTTAAACGCAATTGTCGTCAACCAAAAATGCCATTTACCTAAAGTTTCGTCGTACATGTGGCCAGTCCATTTAGGTAGCCAGTAATAAACGCCACCCATAATAGACATTGCAGCCCCTGAGAACAATACATAGTGGAAGTGAGCAACCACATAGTAAGTATCTTGCAACTGAATATCTACTGGCAGAATAGCGCAAACCAAACCGCTGAAGCCACCAATTGTGAATAAGAACACCACTGCCACAGCAAACAACATCGGCGTTTCAAAGGTCATAGACCCTTTCCACATCGTAGCTAACCAGTTAAACACTTTCACACCTGTTGGTACAGAAATCAACATCGTGCTGTACATAAAGAACAATTGACCTGCAACTGGCATGCCAGTTGTAAACATATGGTGCGCCCAAACTACAAATGACAGCACAGCAATTGCAGCTGTCGCGTAGACCATAGAGGCATAGCCAAATAGTGGTTTACGTGCAAAGGTTGGGATAATGGTAGAAAGTATGCCGAAAGCTGGCAAAATCATAATGTAAACTTCTGGGTGACCGAAGAACCAGAATACGTGTTGGAACAATACTGGGTCACCGCCACCAGCGGCACTAAAGAAATGAGTACCAAAATGACGGTCTGTAATCAACATTGTTAAAGCACCTGCTAATACTGGCATTGCAGCAATCAATAAATACGCAGTAATTAACCATGTCCAAACAAACATTGGCATTTTCATGAGCGTCATGCCAGGCGCACGCATATTGAAAATCGTAGTAATAATGTTGATAGAGCCGACGATTGAAGACACGCCCAAGATATGTAGTGCAAAAACACTCATATCAACTGACATGCCGCCTTGCACTGAAAGTGGCGGATACATCGTCCAACCACCAGCAACCGCACCACCAGGCACAAAGAATGATGATAACAAAAGGATAGCTGCAGGAATTAGCAGCCAGAAACTCATATTATTGAGTCGTGGGAACGCCATATCTGGTGCACCTATCATCAACGGCACTTGCCAGTTAGCAAAACCTACAAACGCTGGCATAATCGCACCGAAAATCATAATCAATCCGTGCAAAGTAGTAAGCTGATTAAACACTTCTGGTTTAACAAATTGCAAGCCTGGTTGAAATAGCTCGGCTCGAATACCCATTGCTAGCGCGCCTGCAAACATAAACATAGCAAAGCTAAACCATAGGTACATGGTTCCAATGTCTTTATGGTTGGTTGATTTTACCCAACGCATAAGCCCAGTAGGATGTCCATGGCTATGATCGTCGTGATGTGTGGCAGTTGTCGTACTCATCAAATTCTCCTAAAAACTACAGCTAATTATCTAGTGATTAAATCTTAAATTTATGACCGCTAATTATCTATCGCGCGGCTTTAACTTGGGAAGGTTGTAAAACTGGATCAACCGTTGCCGCATTACCCAAAGCTTGGCGCTCGTAAGTAATAACAGCTGCCATGTCCACGTCATTTAATAGTGCTTTCCAAGCGGGCATTACACCTTTACCATTTAAGAGACGATCTAGATGACTGTCTGGTAAGTATTTACCATCGGCACCGAAAATCGCACCTAATGCAATTTTACTACCTGTCATTGCTGGGAATGCTGGAGGTAAACCTGCACCATTTGCTTGATGGCAAACTGCACAATTTTTCTCATACACAGTCTTACCTTTCGCTAACAAATCTTCTTTAGTCCACTCTTTGTCAGCACCTGCTGCACCTGCCGCAGCTTCTGCTTTCTTAGCTTCAATCCAAGTATTATATTTTTCCTCAGAAACAGCTTCTACAACAATCGGCATAAAACCGTGGGCTTTACCACACAACTCTGAACATTGACCGCGATAAGTGCCTTCTTTATCAACTCTAAACCAAGTTTCTTTAATAAAGCCTGGAATTGCATCTTGCTTAACACCGAATGAAGGCATAGACCAAGAGTGAATAACATCGTTTGCAGTAAGTACTACGCGTATTTTTTTACCGACTGGCACCACCATTGGATTATCCACTTCTAATAGATAGTTTTCGCCTTTTTCTGCCTTATTATCAATTTGATCTTGGGTCGTTGACAAATTACTGATGAACTTTACGTCCTTGCCCAAATAATCATATTCCCATTTCCATTGAAGCCCCGTCACTTTCACAGTCATATCAGCTGCCGAAGTGTCCTTCATTGCAAAAATAGTTTTAGTTGCTGGGAAAGCAATCGCCAATAAAATTAATGCTGGAATAATTGTCCAGATAATTTCCAATGTGTGATGCTCATGAAACTGTACTGCTTGATGCCCAACTGATTTACGGTGTTTGTAGAGAGAATAAAACATGATGCCAAATACGACCACGAATATACCCAAGCAAATATACACAATTAACATATGCAAATCGTATATCTGCCCTGCAATTTCACTAGCTGGTGCCCTTAGATTTAACTCATATGCTGCTTGAGCACTGCCGCCAATTAATGATAACGCCGCCCCTAGAAAGTGAATAGCTTTCTTATTCATAACTCAATCTACCTTAAAAATGTGAATAATTTTATAATGCCGTATATCCGCTAATTGTTGCGAAGGCTAGACATCATTTTTAGCAATTAGTGCTTGTGATGCACTTTATTTGGTTATACATTTTTAACATGCGACATTTTGACGCAGATCAAAAACAATGAGAAATTATCACAAAAAATGGTTTGCCTCAAGCAATAAACAACAATTTGTTACAATTGTATTAATTTACTGACATTGAGTTTGGTTAATTAACTAAAAAAACTTGGTGCCGGGAGGGGGAATCGAACCCCCACGTTGTCGCCAACGCGGGATTTTGAGTCCCGTGCGTCTACCAATTCCGCCATCCCGGCTTGAGGTATAATTACAACCCCGCCATTATAACCATATTTTTCGCAATGCGAACCCAAGACTTCGACTTTTATTTACCTGACTCCCTTGTTGCACAGCACCCTACAAAGCAACGTAGCGCCAGTAGACTGCTGCATATGAACAGCAAAACAGGGCAGCTAGATGATAAATTATTTATTGACTTACCTGACTTTTTAATCTCTGGTGATTTGCTGGTATTTAATGATACCCGCGTTATAAAGGCACGTTTATTCGGTCAGAAAGCTACAGGTGGCGCTGTTGAGCTGTTAGTAGAACGCGTATTAGACGCACACCATGTAATGGCGCATATTCGCGCCTCACGCGCACCAAAAGTTGGAGCCAAACTCAAATTAGCAAAAGCATTTGACGCTGAAGTGATTGGGCGTGAAGATGATTTATTTCATGTGAAGTTTTTTGGCGATATGCCGGTACTAGATTTACTTGAACAATATGGCGCATTACCATTGCCACCCTATATTACACATGCGGCAGGAGCGGATGATGAAGAGCGTTATCAAACAGTTTACGCCAAGCACGCTGGTGCCGTCGCCGCTCCCACCGCAGGCTTACATTTTGATGAGGTTATTCTAAAAGCCATCAAAGCCAAAGGTGTTAGTATGGCTTATGTGACACTACATGTGGGCGCAGGTACGTTTCAACCCGTACGTGTTGACAACATTCAAGATCACAAAATGCATAGTGAGATTTATCACATATCAGCCGAAACTGTTGCCATGATTGAAACCACAAAAAATAGAGGTGGCAATATCGTTGCTGTAGGCACTACCAGCCTGCGCGCACTTGAAAGCGCTGCTCAATGGGGCGTACTTAAACATGGCCAAGGTGAAACGAATATTTTTATTACACCAGGTTTTACATTTAAAATTGTCGATAAGTTAGTAACCAATTTTCATTTACCCAAAAGCACCCTGTTAATGTTAGTGTCTGCTTTTGCAGGATTTGAACCTATTAAAAGTGCTTATGCCCATGCAGTTAAGCGGCAATACAGATTTTTTAGCTATGGCGATGCTATGCTGATAGATAAAATGGATGGAACGACCTAAGTTTGAACTTCATGTGTAAACGCGAAGACTAAATTACACGTTCTCTCAAAACCAACAAACATTAAAAACAAATTAAATCACAGGAAAATTTAAGCAAATGAAATTATTCAAGCAGTTAATAATATACACCTTCATCACATCAGCATTTGTGGTTAACTTTCCATTACAAGCACAAGTGCTGCCAGAGGCCGCTGCAGGCATTAATATTCCTTTAGCCAAAAAACCCACGACACGCCCAATGACGGTGGCCTACGTGCCCGGCTTAAAACGTTATTACATTGCAGATGGTGGCTTGGCACCCATGGGCTCAGAATTTGAGGCTCCAGTTTCGAGATCAGAAATTCACGCTTATGATGACGCAGGTAAATATATCAATTCTGCTAAACCAGGCTATGACAATCGCTCGATTTACTTTAATCCAAACACCAATAAATTAGAAACGATTACCTATAATATTTCTAGTGAAGTAGGCTTTGCGCCTAATACTGGCATGTATTCGATTAATTTAAATGAAACGGGTGGGGTCACTGACACGTCTGACGAGATCATGCAGTTTAATCCAGCTTTTGGTAGCGCTGGCACGATGCCCACTTATGATGCGGAAAATAAGCGCTATTTCGCCAAGCAAGGGCGTAGCGATAAAGTATTTATTGTTGACCCTAAGCAACGTGAAAAAATAGGCGAAATTACGCTAGATTTAGCCAAAGCTGGTGCGGCACAAGATGACGTGAGTGACTTGTTTGTAGCTTATACGGGCATTAAAGGTGAGGAGCTTGTTCTGCTAGATATTGACCATAAAGCGGCGTTGGTGTTTGATTTGACGGGGAAGTTTATAGCTAAAAGTGAATTACCTAAAGAATTAAAACTGCGCTCGCAAAACCATTTTAACGGCATAGGTTATGCAAACGACATGTTATTTGTATACCATGAAAATGAAGGTGAATTTGGCACTTATCATGGATTTAAAGTATTGAACAAATAATTGTGGTAACAATAAAAAACCGCGCAATTGCGCGGTTTTTTTAAATCTTAAATAAAGTTATTTACCTAGCATACCAGCCAATTTACCAGACAACATGCCAAATACTGCACCTAGCACTGCCGATAAAGCAACCAATAATACAGGGTTTGACATATCCATTGCTGTTGAGCTGCCTGCGCCTGTTGTTTGCAATGCATAAGCGGCTGTTGCTGCATAGCCATACACATTTGCTGGCACTGCAGAAAGCAAAGGAATATTAGCAATAATGACTAGCAAGAAAACAGTAGCCGCAATATAAACCGCTGGGCCAGCTGCGCCCGCCAAACCTAATGGATTAGCACCCACCAAAGCCAACGCTACACCTGCAATTACTGCACCGTAAATCATACCTGCGATAGTTTTTTGTAGTGCTGCGCCATCTGCACCCAAAGCAAAATAGCAACCCCAAGCAATAAAACCAGCCCAAACTAATACGTTACCAGCTAATGGGCCTAAAGCTAAAAAGGCCCAAACACCACCCAAAACTGCAATACTTACTGCCAATCCTGTTAACTTCGACATACTTTATCTCCCTTAATTAAAGGTAAAACTCTTATAAAAATAATGTTGTTGAGAATTACAGCCAGTAACTTTAGTTGGCGAAGCTACGATAAATCAGTGGACTACACCAACTTCAATCAGCTTGACTTAGCGCAGTCTAGCCTCAATTTGGTGCATTTGACAAGAGTTTTTGTGAGGGGGATTAATTAATTTTGAATTAATTTAGTGCAACTTGATTATTTTTAGAGGCGTAATCCCAGTGTTTACGCCACGCACCGAGCACTAAATTGGGATATTGCGGCTTACCTAAACTGCCGTTGTAACGACCTAAAGCACGATATAAATCCCCATTTTCCATGTCTAAATAGTGCCGCAAAATAGTGCATCCATAGCGTAAATTCAGTTTCAAATGAAATAAATTATGCTCTGATGCACCAATACTTTTCACCCAAAATGGCATCACTTGCATATAGCCACGTGCTCCTACGCTCGAAACCGCATACTTCTTAAAGCCGCTTTCTACTTGTATCAAACCCAGCACCATTTGCGGATCTAAGCCAGCACGTGTCGCTTCATAGTGCACTGACCTTAAAAAATCTTCGCGATAAGCTTGATCTGGAAGACGTTTTTTTAAACGTTCAGACATCTCACTCAACCAGACTTGACCTTCTGTGTCACTCGCAAACATCAACCTGGGTGCGCCCAAATCGCTGATAGATTTTTGCATCAACGCTTTAACACTATTGGATAATTGCTCCTCTTTTTGATTGCCTGCCTGACAAACGGGGGCGGCACAAATCAAAATAACTAAGCAAATTTTTTGTAAGTAATTTTTAACCATTGATTTTAGACTGTATCAAACTAATTACTTCATTAACAAGCAAGTTCTGTGCCTCTAGCGCGGTTCTCGCTTTATATTCTACCTTGCCTTCCGCCAAGCCACGCTCACCCACCACAATGCGATGTGGAATACCCATCAAGTCACTTTCTGCAAACATGACGCCAGGCCGCTCTCCGCGGTCATCTAGCAACACATCGATGCCATTTTTTTTGCAATCCTCATAAAGTTGATTTGCAGTTTTTTTCACATTCTCACTTTTATCCATGCCAATTGGGCAAATTACCAATTCAAATGGTGCCATACTGATTGGGAAAATAATGCCATTTTCGTCACTTCCCTGCTCAATTGCGGCACCTACGATGCGTGAAACACCAACTCCGTAGCAACCCATTTCCATCACTTGTGATTGACCATTTTCATCTAAGTAGGTTGCATTCATCGCTTGTGCATACTTGGTACGTAACTGAAAAATATGGCCAACTTCAATGCCGCGACAAAGTTTTAAACTGCCTTTGCCGTCAGGGCTGACATCGCCTTCCACCACATTGCGAATATCCGCCACTAGGCTGGGTTCTGGCAAATCGCGACCAAAATTCACGTGTTGTAAATGATATTTCGGTTTATTTGCACCACATACAAAGTCACTCATATTGGCAACGGTTCTATCTGCAATCACAGTCACATGTGCGCCCACACCCACTGGGCCAATAAAGCCTGGTGGGCATCCATTAAGGTTTTCGCGTATTTCATCGCCAGTAGCAAAACGAAAATCTGACAATCCTTTGATTTTATTCACTTTAACTTCATTTAAGCTGTGATCAGCGCGTAGCAAAAGCAAGTAAAACTTGAGCTTATCGTTTTCTGTCGCCATCAGGGCAAGCGCTTTTACATTATGCTCTAGCGGGATACCTAATAATTCAGCTACCGCCTCACAAGTGGTTTGTTTTGGGGTTTCCACTTCTGTTAGTGTCTGACTGGGATCCGCTCTGCTATTGATTGCTGGCAATGCCTCTGCAAGCTCTACGTTAGCTGCGTAATCTGAACTTTCACAATACGCAAGTGCGTCTTCACCACTATCTGCTAACACATGAAACTCTTGTGAGCCATCGCCACCAATTGCGCCAGAGTCTGCTTTAACTGCGCGAAATTTCAGACCAAGCCGCGTAAACACATTGCAATAAGTTTGGTACATTTGCGCGTAAGTTTGTTGAAGCGAGTCGAAATTAGTATGGAAAGAATAAGCGTCCTTCATTAAGAACTCACGTGCGCGCATCACGCCAAAACGCGGGCGAATTTCATCACGAAATTTAGTTTGAATTTGATATAAATTAATTGGCAATTGCTTATAGCTATTAATCTCACGGCGCACAATGTCGGTAATCACCTCTTCATGCGTGGGGCCAAAACAATAATCGCGCTCATGGCGATCTTTAATCTTCAACATTTGTGGGCCAAATACCGCCCAACGGCCTGTTTCATCCCACAATTCTTTGGGCTGCACGGCAGGCATCAAAAGCTCCAACGCACCCGCTTTATTCATCTCATCGCGCACGATATTTTCCACCTTGCGCAAAATACGCAAACCCAGCGGCATCCAAGTATATAAGCCATTGCCGAGCTTTTTAATCAGCCCCGCGCGTATCATCAGTTTGTGCGAAATCAGCTCCGCATCAACTGGAGCTTCTTTTTGGGTGGCGATAAAAAATTGGGAGGCGCGCATGTTGAATACTACTGAATTAAAAAACGAATTTTATCGCGAAACGGGTTTGAAGTCAGCAAACCTATTTTGATTGTGCCGCTCTTTGCTTGCCAATTGGGCTATCGGGCGGTTGATAGTTCGCTTTCCATTCACTAAATGGAACAATGGTTGCAGAATGGCCATTATCGTAAAACCAACTATCTACGGCAAATCTCGTCCCTGTTTTAATATCACGTATCACCGCAGTAGTGTGCGGCCAACCTGTAAAAAAAAAGTTGCGTGTGCGCGTATCTTCAATCTCATGCAGTTTCATGAGCCCATTAGATTTAAGCAATCGCATATAAGTTGTGGTATTAATCGCTTCGTCATTGCAATCTAACTGACCAGCGACTTCACCACTATCAAACGTGCCTGCAAGGTCGGTTGATGTGCCATTTTTTGCACCTACAATGCGCTCAATCTCACCAATCGCTTTACTGATTTGCATGCGCTCTTCTGCCGCATTATTGGCTTTAACACTAAATATTTGCGCCACACTACGCCACTCTGCATCGTTGATAGAAAGTTGGTTAGACTCAGCGCAACCTCCGCTATGGCAGACCTCAAATTGCCCCAGCGTAGGTGTTTGACGAAATATACGCGTGACATCGCTTAATGCGGCGTACGCAGATGCGGTAAAAATCAACATCAAAAAACTAAAGAATAAGCGGTTTATTAGAAATTTCATTTTTGCTCGCGCCATCTTGCGGAAAATGCTGTTGTAACACTGCGCTAATTTTATCAATGCCTTGTAAAACACCAGCTTCGAACTCATTTTTTCTAAATAATGCTTCCATTTCACGGCAAATCACTTCCCACCCATCGTGACCCACATGTTGATGAACGCCGCGATCACCGACAATTTCCACATCACGGTCGGCCAGCAACAAATAAATCAGTACGCCATTATTGTGTTCGGTATCCCAAATATTCAAGCGGCCAAAAAGCTCAATAGCACGTTTTTTCGGCGTTTTGTTAAATACAATTTCGTAAGGATGCAAGCCAGCTTCCACCACAAAACGAATCTCGCCAGCATGAGTTTTTTCACTCGCTACAATGGCTTTTTCAATATTGTGCAATGCTTCAGACGAGAAATGGCGTTGAACTTGCCAAGGATTACTGACAAGGTGCTGAAAAAATCGAATAATTGGGTGGCGTCTTTTCATATTTTATATTTCACAGCTTACCAGTCACCACTCGCGCCGCCGCCGCCAAAACCGCCACCACCACCGCCCCAACTTCCAGAACTTCCGCCACTGCTCCAGCCTCCACCGCCAAACCCACCAGAATGTCCGCTATAGCCATTAATCCCGCGCCCACCCAGCATCATAGTAAAAAAGAAAGCAATCACGCCTAATATAGCCGCTCCACCCAAAGCCACACCCAGTAAAGCTACCACGCCGCCAACTAAGCCACCATTGGCCGCACTGCCTAAAAACGTGCCGAACATGCTGCGTAAAATCAGCCCAGTAACCATGCCGCCAAACAACACTAAAGGCAACATATCCATCAAACCTAAGCCATTAGATTGTGTACTAGCTGGCTCTGGCAGAGGCTCACCATCGACCAATCCAATCAGCGTATCAACGCCAGCATCTAGTCCGCCATAAAAATCGCCTTGCTTGAATTTAGGTGAAATCACCTCAGAAATAATACGTTTGGCATACAAATCGGGAATCGCGCCTTCTAAGCCGTAACCCACTTCAATACGCAATTTTCGATCATCTTTCGCCACTAACAACAACACGCCATCATCCGACTTTTCACGACCGATTTTCCATTTTTCAACTACACGGATTGAGTATTGCGCTATATCTTCAGGTTGCGTACTTGGGACAATGAGCACCGCAATTTGGCTGCCTTTTTTCGCCTCAAACGCAGCAAGTTTATTTTCAAGCTGCGCTTCTTGCACAGAGCTAAGTGTTTGCGTTAAATCGGTAACGCGGCTAGAAAGCTCAGGGATTGCGACAAGTTCAGCATGCGCAAAGCCTGATGCCAATAAAAGCATCAAGCCAAGCGCATACAGAGTCGCTTTAAATTTGTCTAGCTTTAGTTTACACAGCACAATAAACTGCTAAAAAACTAGCTTATTTTTTATCACCAAACTCAACTTTTGGTGCGCTCGAGATCGCTTTTTCGTTTTCCACAGTAAACGTTGGTTTAGCTTTGTAACCAAACATCATCGCGGTTAAATTATTGGGGAAACTGCGCACAGAAACGTTGTAATCTTTAATAGTTTCAATATAACGATTACGCGCGACTGTTACGCGGTTTTCTGTACCTTCCAACTGCGCTTGCAAGTCCCTAAAGCCTTGGTCAGCTTTAAGATTAGGGTAATTTTCTGCCACTGCCATTAAACGTGAAAGGGCACCAGTCAACTGCCCTTGCGCCGCTTGAAATTTTGCAAAAGCTTCTGGGTCGTTTAATAATTCTGGCGTCACTTGCATGCTACCTACTTTGCTGCGCGCATCGGCTACTTCAGTTAATACTTTTTCTTCGTGCTCGGCATAACCTTTTACCGTAGCCACCAAGTTTGGCACCAAGTCGGCACGGCGTTGATATTGGTTTAACACTTCAGACCAACTCGCTTTAGCTTCTTCATCTAAGCTTTGAAACGCGTTGTAGCCGCATCCCGATAAGCCAAATGTAGTACTTAGCAATAAGAATAACGGTAATAATTTTGTCCAAAATAGTCGCATGAGATAACTCCTTTAGTTATTGTTTAAACATTATATAAATGAGGGCAAACGCTGTTATTTCAAGTATTCAATAGCGGAAAAGCCAAACACAAATCATCCCATGTTTTAGCTTTGTTTGGCAAATGTTGCAGCATATCGTTCGGGTGATAGGTCACAATTAATGGCGTATTTTCTAGCTGGTGCAATCTGCCGCGTAACGATTCGATAGATTCTGTAGTGTTTAAAAGCTGCTGAGCTGTAGCTTCGCCCATGGCAATAATGACGCTAGCTTCAATGCTGGCAGGGCTTTCAAGCTGAGATTGATTGGTTTTTTCAATCTTCAAAGCCAGTAAAATATTCTTAAAAAGAGTGCCCTGTAAGCCAATAGGGGTGCGGTCTTCAGGCCATATAAAAACCCACTTTTTATCGTCAGAAACAATCAATTCATAACGCGTCGCTTCGACCTTAGCTTCAGCAACAACTAGCGCTTTTTCTACTGGCAACTCCGCTGGTTTTAAAGGTGCACGCAATTGCCACATTGGCAACAATTCCAGCTCGCGCAACACGTCATCTCTGTTCATTTTAGCGTCATCACGCGACATCATTAAAGTGCCAAACCCATTAAAACTGCGTCTTCACGACCAGTTTCACTCGTTTTTGGGTCAGCAGGATAATAACCGCGCCGCACTGCCATTTCGCAAAAGCCCATGTTTTCATACAAAGCGATTGCAGAAATATTACTGGTACGCACTTCTAAAAACATATTGGCGGCCTTGTGGCGTTTGGCAATCGTCATCATATGTTCTAATAAATAGCGCCCCAGCCCTTGCTTTTGGCGGTGTTTGGCAATACTCAGATTCAGCAGATGCGCTTCATCCATCACCATCATCATTAAAGCGTAACCGGTCATCTCACTTTTTTCTTCCATCACCCAAGCGCTGTAGCCTGAGTTGAGCGAATCGCTAAAGTTTCCACGCGTCCAAGGGTGAGAATAAATCGCGGGTTCGATTTGCATAATCATATCCAAATCGCCCATTTGCATTGGCCGAAGCGATAAATTAGGTTTTAGTTGTGCGCTCATAAACGTTGCACTTACAACCTTTTCCCTTGTTCGCGTTCAGCCGAGGTAAGCGCTACGCGGTTACGAATATAAATCGGCGCGGCTTCACTGGCTGGCTTGGCTAAACCTGCCGCAAATGTTGGTGTTGCTAGCTTTAAAATTGCTTCGGCCGTTGGCGTGATTTCAGGAACTATTTGAGTTACGTTGAGCGCGTAAACACCACTTAATATTTCGCCATAAGCCACCCAACCGCTACCTACGCCCACCCAGCTACCCTCAAGCATTGGTGAGGCTTCTGGCTTACATACTTTTGTAGCACTCAATTCAACCCATTCATTATTTTTTCTCTCAAACGCCGCGTGATAAATCTCACCCATTCGCGCATCTAGGCACGCAATCACGTTATCTTCACCACTTGCTTCCGCCAGCGCCAGCAAAGTATTTACACCGACAACAGGAATATTCGCGCCAAAGCCTAGGCCCTGTGCCACCCCGCAGGCAATGCGCACGCCAGTAAACGCGCCTGGCCCAGCGCCAAACGCAATGCCATCCAAATCATCTAATTTAACATTGGCGGAGTCTAACAAAGCCTGAATTTGCGGCAAGATAAGCGTAGACGAGGCATTACCCGCAAGCTGGGTGTGCGTAAAACGTTTATCGCCAAGCTGCAGTGCGAGCGACAAAAATTCGGTAGAAGTATCGAGAGCGAGTAAATTCATATTAATTCATTATTCTTCAATTACTTTAAACTACAACATCCAACTACCTAATCCGTCATTCTGAGCGCAGCGAAGAATCCAAGCAACGTTACAAAAAACTGGATTCTTCGCCCAAATAAAACATTGGTCTCAGAATGACGGTGTGGAATAGATAAGCAATTATTCACTCGCTATTTTGCCACGAAGTTGCTTAATTTGCCCGCGCAAATTCTTACTATCCACGCGCCTTCTTTGTGATGCACGTGTAGGCTTGGTGGCGTAGCGCATGGGTTTTACGTGGTTTGCCGCATTTACAATCTCGTGCAGACGCGCAATCGCATCTTTTTTATTCGCCTCTTGCGTGCGATATTGCTGGGCTTTAAGTATCAACACGCCTTCATCAGTGATGCGATTATCTTTGCTATGCAGTAGCCTATTTTTAAGCCAATCGCTTAAGCTAGAAGCATTAATATCAAAACGCAAATGAATCGCGCTCGAGACCTTATTCACATTCTGCCCACCCGCGCCCTGCGCACGAATGGCAGTGAGTTCGTATTCGGTTTCGGGGATGACAATGGATAACATCGTGCTCAGTAGTGTAATGCTTAAGACCAGTATTCGGAATCAATCATAATTACTATTTTCGATGACAGGAAGTGCGAAAAACTTTGGCCGAACGGCGTCCAAAGGCTCCGCATTCGATAACAAAAGTTCTTGTCGTATTGGAGCTTCAGGTATTTCATCTACTATAGCTTTAATCGCTTCAACCAAAAACTCCGTATATATCCCTGCGGCATCAATTACTTCATGTAGCATTGAATCAAAGGCGACGAGTAATTCCTCATGGCTCATGCCAGGCTCTGAAACTAATACTTCCACTGTAGCTAAGTCAGAAAGATGCACAAGGGCGTCACCGACATATGGTGTTAGATATAGGGCTAATTCTTCCTGAGCTGGTAAGGGCTCAGCCAGCGTTAGGTTACGAGGATAGTGAAACGCACTGCTGCTGCGAATTCGATGAATTGTTGAATTTTGTTGGAGTGCGGCACCTAACTTACGCTCAAGTTCTCGCCCGTGTTCGGAAAGATTAAGAACGGGGAGCAAGGTAACAAGAGGTTGGTCTCGGAGCCTTTCACCCCCAGCATGAATCTTACCAGCTAATAATTTAGTCAAAAGAATCGCGAGGGAAAGATTGCTTTGCATTACTGGTTCAGGGTCATGCCTTTCATCTGGCATGCCCATGATAAGAAGTTTTTGAAGCCAATTTACCTCATTTAAAAACAAACCAAGAAGCAAAAAGGCACTACGGTGATCATCGTTCATCGCAAGTATTGCAGCTGGCGAATATGTAAATTTATCAATCTTTAAATCAGCCATTTTTGCTCCCTTCAGAAAAGAACGCTTCCACATCCGCCAATTCTTTGGTGCGCTTAAACGGTGGCAAGCTTTGCCAGATGCGCTTGCCATAAGGTTTGGTGATAAGACGCGGGTCACAAATCACCAGCACGCCTCTATCAGTTTCATCACGAATTAATCTTCCAGCGCCCTGTTTAAGCGTGATGACCGAATATGGCAATTGGTATTCCATAAAGGCGTTTTTGCCTTCCTCATTCATTTTATCAATGCGCGCGGAAAGCACGGGGTCATCTGGCGGGGCAAAAGGGAGTTTATCGATAATTACCACACTTAGCGCTTCGCCACGTACATCGACGCCTTCCCAAAAACTTTGAGAGCCTACCAGCACAGCGTTGCCATGCGCGCGAAAGCGGTCTAGCAGCTCGGTGCGCGTGCTTTCGCCTTGTAATAACAGCGGGTATTCCATGCCCTTGCTTGAAAATTCTTCTTTAAGCAGCGCATGCACCTCGCGCATGGCGCGCAAACTAGTACACAGGACAAAAGCACGGCCACGGCTGGCTTGAATCACAGGCAAGCTAACTGCAACCACTGCAGCTGCATAAGCGGATGAATTTGGGTCTGGCATATTTTGCGGCGCATATAACAGCGCTTGGGTTTCGTAATCAAACGGGCTCTCCCAAAAGCCAGTATCGGCAGCGTGTAAGCCCATTTGCGCAATGTAATGGCTAAAATCACTTTTAACCGCCAGTGTGGCCGAAGTGAAAATCCATGCACGTGGTTGCGCGTTAAGCTGTTTGCTAAAGCCATCTGCGACGCTAAGCGGCGTTGCGTGTAGCTGCACAGATTGCGTAAATACCTCGACCCAGCGCACTAAATTGGCGTTTTCGGCTTTAAGCCAACGAGCTAATTGTAGATTTAGTTCTTCACCACGCTGCCAACATTTTTCCAGCATCGGGTCGCGCGCAGCTTGGCTTTCCAGCACTTTTGTAAGTTCGCCCAGCATGGTTTGCATATCGCTAAAAGCGGCTTCGAACCCTTTTAAAGCAAGTGCTTTTTGCACCGGCAAACGAGAACCTTCATACGCAAAAATAAGCCTAAAATCTTTGCAGGCTTTTTCTAACTTAGGAATCGCCTCCGCAAGCGCAATGCAATCTTTAGCTACACTTAAATAGGCGTTTAAGCTATCGCGCGACAACTCAATCAGTTGGCTAGTCGAAATATCTTCACCAAAAAACAAACCTGCCACTTCGGGCAATTGGTGCGCCTCATCAAAAATCACCGTATTAGCGCTTGGTAAAAGCTCTGCCACACCTTCATCACGCAACATCACATCAGCAAAAAACAGGTGATGATTCACCACCACCACATCGGCTGCCAGCGCCTTTTTACGGGCTTCCATTACAAAACAATCTTTATAAAAACTGCAATCTTGACCCAAGCAATTATCGCGCGTGCTGGTCACATTCAGCCAAGTCGTGGCGTTTTCTGGCACTTCCACCAACTCGGCTTTATCGCCTGTTTTGCTGTTCTCGGCAAAGTTTTTAATTAAGTGTACATATTTAGCATCTTCGCGGCTGGCAAAACGGCCGCTATTGGTGGCGGCTTCCAAATGATAATGGCACACATAATTAGCGCGGCCTTTTAACATGGCCACGCTTACCGGTACTTTTAGGGCATCGCGTACATTAGGCAAATCGCGGTTAAAAAGTTGATCTTGCAGGGTTTTGGTACCTGTAGAAATAATCACCTTTCCACCTGAAAGTAGCGCTGGCACTAAGTAGGCAAAAGTTTTACCCGTACCTGTGCCCGCTTCTGCTATCAATTGTTTATTATCTTTAATGGCAGATTCTATCGCTAGCGCCATTTCTATTTGCTGGGTGCGCTCCGAAAAGCCTTCAATCGCGGTTTCTAACGCGCCGCCTTGCTTAAAAATTGGTATTAACTGAGAGGTTTCTGACATGCCGAAATTATCCCATGAATATACCCAATGATTTTGGCGGCGCATAAAAAGTATTGCGTTATGCGTTATAAGTTGTTAGCCTTATGTTGCAGTTAGGTGCAAGTAGTTGATTTAACTCTGTCATTACTTTAGGGAGGATGTATGGATTTAAGCTTAATTATTCAGTTAATTAGTGGTGCCATTGGTGGTAATGTGGCCGGCAACTTAATGAAAGGCTCAAGCATGGGCACAGCGCTAAATTCAGTCATTGGCGTTTTAGGCGGCGGCTTGGGCGGTCAATTGCTCGGCATGCTAGGCGTGGGCGGCGCAGCGGCAGCTGGTGGCGGTGTAGATATTGCCTCTATCATTAGCTCTGTAGCTGGCGGTGGTGTTGGTGGTGCCGTATTATTAGCGATTGTCGGCATGATTAAAAGCGCAATGGCTAAACAATAAGCAACTCAATAAAACCTGCCTTAATATTTTAAGGTGGGTTTTTCATCTTCTATTATCAAATTATTCTTTGCATGAAATTCTACCCATTCATTTTTATTTTAAGTTTAGGTTTTTGCACGCCTACTATTGCAGAGGAAGTAATCTCTGAGAATGCGGCTGGCATCACGCTTTATAGCGCCGAAGAATCGAGCGCGCAACCAGTCAACCAAGTGCAATTTAATAGCTGGCAAGACAAAGTGCAGGAAGTGCTGATTAACGCACTGAGCTTAACTGGGATTAAATATAAATACGGTGGCAACAGCCCCGCTACTGGCTTTGATTGTAGCGGTTTTGTGCGTTATGTATTTCGCAATGCGGCTAATTTAACCTTGCCGCCCACTGCACGCGCGATTAGCCAAATTGGCAAAACGGTGAGAAAAGATGAATTACAACCTGGCGATTTAGTATTTTTTAACACATTAAAATCAGCTTTCTCACATGTCGGCATTTATATTGGTGATAATAAGTTTGTTCATGCGCCAAGAACTGGCGGCACGGTGCGGGTAGAAAATATGCAAACAAGCTATTGGGCAAGCCGTTTTAATGGTGCACAACGGTTGGAAAATGAAGCGAATACAAACGAAATTAGTTTAGCTCAGTAAAACTATCTTTAAAAGTGCATGCCCGCAAACCAATATCCATGAGGCTTTCAGGCATGAATAACCAGCTTTGACGTGTAAATAATCAACTTTAGTTGGTATATTTCACGGGCAAGCCAAATACTGGCTTAGCTGGTATATTCTGCGGGGACAACCTTTACGGTTGTAGAGCAGTATTTTTAATACTTTTTTAGCTAAAATTACTCGTGAAACTTGGCAAGATCACCTGGTTTACGTAACATTTTGTCTACTTCGCCCAAATGTGTTTCTTCTAAATAAATCATCTCACGCGCATATTCTTCTAACATGACAGAATCACCCTCAACTAGCTTCAGCAAAGCTTTGTAAGCGTTTAGCGAAACTGTTTCATGCGCCAAAGATTCACGCAAAATATCGCCAATGTCGTGATTATGGGTTTCTAATAGCGGGCCGATTGAAAGCGAAGGATGCCCGCCCAAGTGTGTAATTAACTCACCTGCTTTTTCTGCATGGGTAAGTGACTCTGCCGATTGCCCACGCAGCCACGAAACAATCGGGATGCGGTTGTAACCGAATACCATCAAAGAATAATGCGTATAACGCACTACGCCAGCTAATTCCAACTCCAAAATTGTGTTAAGTGCTTTAATTACTGGGCTATTGATGCCATGATTGTCAGCCATTTCGTGCTCCTTATAATGAAAATTACTCTACATAATCTTATAGTGTATTGTAAATAGTTGCTAGGTTTCAACAAGTTACTTTTCACTATGTTGCTGTTTTTCACTATGTCCCAAATCTCGCTCTGGGGCGATGACATCGCGAATAAGCTGCTTTAATTCTTTAGATTCTGGAAAACGTTCTGCTTGTTTGCGCGAGAATATCACTGCGCCATTCAGGCGCACCTCAAACACGCCGCCTGTGCCTGGCAACAAACTCACTGCGGTTAAATCAGTCTCAAAAGTAGTTAACAGCTCTTGTGCCAACCAAGCCGCACGTAACAACCATCTACATTGTGTGCAATATTCAATTTCTACTTTATTTTGACTCATCATTGTCCTAAATTTTTACTGCGCTCACTATCAAAAACACTTGAAATAGCGCAAAATGAACCTATACTTAATTGTATGCTCTTAGATGATATGCTTTGTATTGAGCAGTGCAATGTTTTATTTTAATGAAAAGGGTGTGCATGCGTTCTACTTTTGAAAAATTTGGTCTTATTGGCTCTGGCGTACTGATAGGCGTGCTGATTAGTCTTAACTTCTCGGCATTGGCTGAAAAAGTTGTCACTTCAGAACTACCCATTGATGATTTACGCGTATTTGCTGAAGTGTTTGGCAAAGTAAAAAGCGATTACGTAGAGCCTGTTGAAGATAAGAAACTGATTAACGAGGCTTTAACTGGCATGCTTTCAGGCCTAGATCCGCACTCCACCTTTATGGACGCTGATGCTTATAAAGATTTGCAAGCTGGCACACAAGGTGAGTTTGGTGGCTTAGGCATAGAAGTTGCCATGGAAGATGGCCTTGTTAAAGTGGTCACGCCGATTGAAGATAGTCCAGCCTACAAAGCTGGATTAAAAAGCGGTGACCTGATTATGAAGCTGGATGACACGCAAGTAAGAGGCATCACGCTAAACGATGCTGTTAAAAAAATGCGCGGCAAACCAGATACCAAAATCATACTTACTGTATTGCGTAAAGGTGAGGCAAAACCGCTCACTTTTAATTTAACACGTGCAATTATTAAAACGCAAAGCGTGAAAAATAAATATATTGAGCCTGGTTACGGCTACGTACGCATTACACAGTTTCAAGAGCACACTGGCGAAGACCTTGCCAAAGCGCTTAAAACCTTACAAGATCAAAATAAAGGCCCATTTAAGGGCTTCGTATTAGATTTGCGTAATAACCCAGGAGGCTTGCTGGATGCGGCTGTTGGCGTATCGGCTGCATTTCTACCTAAAAATGATTTAGTCGTTTACACCGAAGGTCGTGTAGCAGATTCTAAAATGCGCCTTAATGCAACCCCGCTTGATTACGCGCGCCGTGGTAAAGGTGATTATTTAAAAGACGTGCCTGATTCTTACAAAAAAACGCCCATGGTGGTGTTGCTGAATGCAGGCTCTGCATCTGCTTCTGAAATTGTGGCGGGTGCTTTACAAGATCATAAGCGCGCAACTATTTTAGGCATTCAAAGCTTTGGCAAAGGCTCTGTACAAACCATTTTACCTATGAATAACGGCAGTGCCATTAAATTGACCACTGCACGCTATTTCACGCCAAATGGCCGTTCAATCCAAGCTAAAGGCATTGTGCCTGATATCATCGTGGAGGATGGTTCTGATCAATCGAATAATCTGCATGAAGCTGATTTAGCTAAGCATTTATCTAACCCAAAAGACGCTGAAGCAAATCTACCAGCTGAAGCGAGAGATGCAGCGAAAGAAACTGCTGCTAAAGACAAATTGAATGAGAAAAAATTTGCTGAAACTAAAGGCCCAATTGAACCTGCCAGCAAGGAAGATATTCAGTTTATGCAAGCCATGAACGTGCTAAAAGGCTTGCCAGTACAAAAAACTACAGATGTAAAGGCATCTGAGGCAAAACCAACTGAAGTTAAAAAATAATTAATTAACTTGTTAACTTAATTAGTGCCCTGCCTGAACCGTTCATGCAGGGCATTTTTATGATGATACTTAATTACAAAACTATGGGGCGACTAAGTAATTTAGTTTAACTTAAGGTTTAATTTGGATTAAACTATGTCTATGCTTTCGGATGAATTAATCACTACATTTGACAAAGGTTTGCGCACCCTTTTCGCAATCGGCAGAGCTGCTAGACCTCGCCCAGATGCGCATTTAGATGAGCCTGCGCTTGAAGAAGCTAGCAAGCAACATGCCGCTGCGCTGATGCGTATTAACCATGTGGGTGAGGTATGTGCTCAAGCCTTGTATAGCGGCCAAGCATTAACTTCCCGCAACCCACATATTGTAAGCGCACTCAAGCATGCCGCTGATGAAGAAACGGATCATCTTGCATGGTGTGAAGCGCGTATTAACGAGCTTGGAGGACGTAAAAGCTTACTTAACCCCATTTGGTACTCTGGCAGTTTTGCTTTAGGTGCTTTAGCTGGCGCGCTTGGCGACAAATGGAACTTAGGGTTTTTAGCTGAAACTGAGACTCAAGTGAGCATGCACTTACAAAATCATTTGAAGCAACTTGATGAAACCGACGTTAAAACGCGTACAATCGTTCATCAGATGCAGCAAGATGAAGCGGCGCATGCTGCAGAAGCCAACCAGCTAGGCGCGGCTGAATTACCTGCCCCGATTAAAGCTGGCATGAAGTTAGCTTCTAAAATCATGACATCAACCGCTTATTACGTTTAATAAATTAAGGTAAAAATGCAAAAATTTAGTGATGTTTTGTTGACGCTAGATAGCATAGACGATGTGCAACGCATTGAGCTTTACCATGAAGATGGTAAGCTTGCGGGCATCATTGAAAACAAACCAGGCAGTCAAGGTTCAGTAAAAGTCTTCAATCATCTTTACAGAATGTACGGCGGAATTACTCTGGATGCGGCTGTGGAAGGTTTGGCGCTTTACGCAGAGCACACGGAAGATGCTGAAAACTGCCCTGGCAAACACCCCAATGTGGATAAACTTTTAAATGTGCTGGAAAACGAAGCACCGTTAACGGTAAAAATAATTAACCATTAAGATGGCTTGAGATGGGCCCGAGAAATTGGCGGGTGATAAATCAGCTCTAATAAATGCCCCACAGGATCTAGGCAATAAAAACCTCGAGAGTCATCTCGGTGTGTTTTTGGTTCTTCAGTAATTTTCACACCTTGTGCTACAAAATACGCGTACCAATTATCTACATCTTCAGGCTTTTTTAGCACAAATCCTATGTGATCCAAACGTTGCTGCCCTTGTGGCACATAATCCACACGATGTAGCGCAAACACATCGCCATCATTCGTTAAATAGACATTGTTAGCATCGGGCTGCCATTCGATGCGCATACCCATAATATTAGTATAAAAATTTACCGCAGACTCTAAATCTTTAATAAATAAAGCTAAATGACGTATGCCCAGCATGCCGCATGGATATTGGCTTACAGGCTTATTCATATTGCGCTGGTTTTACCTCAAAATTATGTGTAATCGCGACACTTTTACTCAGCATAATCGAGGCTGAGCAATACTTTTCGGCGGATAATTTCACCGCTCGCTCGACTTGCGTTTCGTTTAAATGATTACCAGTAATCACAAAATGCACATGAATTTTGGTAAACACTTTTGGGATTTCATCAGCACGTTCCGCCTGAATTTCCGCCACGCAATCCACAATCGGCTGACGCGCTTTTTTCAAAATAGTTACCACATCAAACGAGGTACAAGCGCCCATGCCGATGAGTAGCATTTCCATAGGACGCATACCAATATTGCGCCCGCCGTTCTCCAACGCGCCATCCAGCACCACGGCGTGGCCTGTTTCAGATTCGCCGACAAAGCTCACACCGTCAATCCATTTAACACTAACTTTCATGTTTACTTAACGTCCAATAATTCAACATCAAAAATTAATGTCGCATTTGGCGGAATCGCACCACCCGCACCCCGCGCACCGTAGCCCATTTCTGACGGAATAACTAACGTACGTTTACCACCAACTTTCATGCCTGCAAAACCTTCATCCCAACCTTGGATCACTTGTCCAGCGCCCAAAGCGAAATCGAAAGGCTGTTTTCTATCCAAACTGCTATCGAATTTTTGACCTTTATGGCCTTCAGCTTTCTCGTCGTAAAGCCAACCTGTGTAATGCACACTGATATTAAAACCAGGCTCAGCTTCGCGGCCTGTACCTACTTGTGTGTCAATTTTTTGTAGCTCTGTGATGCCGGTACTTGATGTCATTGCGGGTTTTTCCTGTGTTGATGTTGCGGTTTCTGCTTTACAAGCGCTTAGCGTAAAAGCACACGCGTATGCCAATAAAATATTAATGAGCTTCATATCTAACCTTATTTATAAAAATAGCTTAACGAAGTGAAACGATATGATACCGCAAACTTGCTTAAGTTCACGCGCTTATGGCTGCTGATGCACCCATTCTATCAGCGCATCTTGCGCGTTTTTGCTGGCTGCCGCTTTAGCGTGGCTCACCAGCATCACCATAACATGACGATGATTATTCGCATCCAGCACGTAGCCCGCAATCGCGCTCACGCCATCGAGTGAGCCCGTTTTTAAATGTGCGCGGCCGTTGGATTGGCTGTCTTTCAATCGCCCCATCACGGTACCATCTTTAGACAATATCGGTAGTGAGGCCATGAGTTCTGGCATTACTGGGCTGTGGTAAGCACTTACTAACATTTGACCCAAATGCTCAGCGCTGATGCGCTCTATGCTTGATAAACCTGAACCATTTTCTATCACCAATTCGTTAAAATTCATGTTTTTACCACTTAGCCAAGCGTTAATTGCAGCAATGCCTTTGGCTTCAGTTGCTGGTGCACCATCCTTCTCAGCGGCGATAGTCAGTAACAATTGTCGCGCCATTAAATTATTGCTCCATTTATTAATATCGCGCACCACATAGCCGAGTGGATCCGACATTTGCTCAATCACTTTAACCGCGCTAAATGGCATACTTTCTTGCGTTTTAAGCTGCCCATTAAAGCCGCCGCCCAGCTCACGCCATAGCTTTTTAAATGTGTATAACGCATATTTTTCATCATCAAAAACACTTAACTCTAAATATTTCTCGCCACAATCTGCCGAAAAAGTGCCGCTAAAAGTGACTATCGCCCTATTGGCCAATGACTTAACACTGTATGCCAGATTATTGCGCCAAGCACCGCAAGCCCCTTGGCTTAGTGCCATTTTGTTAATAATTTGCACTTCTGGCAGCTCAAATTCTTGACTGATATTGACGTTGTTTTCTGACGCTGTAAACTTAAAACTAGTGTTACGTCCATTCACCAGAAATGCACTTGGTTCCGCGTTATAAGCGCGCCAAGTCTCGTCATCAAACGTTTTTCTACTGCCAACATTTTTTGCAAAATAGCTTTTATCAAGTATCAAATCACCCTTAATTTGTTTAATTCCAGATTGCTGTAAACTCATCAACATACGCCAAAAGTCTGTCGACTTAAAGCTTGGATCGCCATAACCTTTGATAATTAAATTACCGTCCAACACATCGTTAACCACACTGCCATCGCGGTAGACTTCAGTTTTCCAGCGATATGTCGGCGTGAGTAAATCCAACCCCGCATAAGTGGTGACCAGCTTCATCACCGAGGCGGGGTTAAGGCCTTGTGTGCTGTTGTGCTCCATAATGGGACTGGTTGCATCTACCGCTTGCACATAAATCGCAACGCTATTTTGCGGTATGCCTGCACTTTTAAGCGCATCTGCAACGGTAGTAGGTAGCTCGGCATGCGCAAAAAAACTTAGCAAGCTTAAGCATATAAAAAGTGAATTTTTCATAGACTATTTTTTACCGCATGCAAAGTGGCATTAATCATGAAATCAACTTCATCTTCTGTAATGGTATAAGGTGGCATGAAATATACGGTATTGCCAATCGGGCGCAGTAACAAACCTTGCCCTAAAGCCACAGCGTAACTATCTCTTGCAAACTTGGCATTATCCGTTTTAACATCAAACGCAAAAATCATTCCTTGATAACGTAAATTCTGAATCGGCAGGTTAGTAAGCACTTGCATTTTAGCTTGAATTTTCGCGGACTTTTGTGTGTTTTTTTCGAGAATATTATCCGTTTCAAAAATCGCCAAAGTTGCCAAAGCTGCGCTGCAAGCCAGCGGATTGCCCGTGTAACTATGGCTGTGCAAAAAACCCTTGGTGACTTTGTCATCATAAAAAGCTTGGTAAATTTCGTCTTTGGTTAAAACTACTGAAAGCGGCAAATAACCCCCAGTAATGCCTTTAGAAAGGCAGATAAAATCAGGTTTGACATCGGCCTGCTGGCAAGCAAACATGCTGCCCGTACGACCAAAACCTACGGCAATTTCATCGGCAATTAAATGCACATTATATTTTGTGCAAATCTCGTGCGCACGCTTGATATAAAATGAGTCATACATCGCCATGCCCGCCGCACACTGCACCAGCGGCTCAATAATAAACGCCGCTAATTCCGTGTGATGTTCGCTCACATATTTTTCTAGCGCATCCGCGCAGCGCAAAGCAAAGGCCTCAGCTCCTTCACCTTTTTCAGCTAGCCGAAAATCTGGGCTTTGCATTTGCGCTGAACTCATTAATAGCGGCGCATAAGTATCTTTAAAAATTGCGACGTCCGTTACTGATAAAGCACCTAAAGTCTCACCATGATAACTGCCCTGCAAGCAAGCAAACATGCGCTTCCCAGACATGCCTTTATTTTGCCAATAATGAAAACTCATTTTAAGCGCAATTTCCACTGCACTTGCGCCATCACTGGCATAAAATGCGTGACCCAAACCTGTGAGTTTGGCGAGTTTTTCGGACAACTCCACCACTGGCTGATGCGTAAAACCCGCCAGCATGACATGTTCCAGCGTGTCCAGTTGCAGCTTAATCGCATCTTTAATGACGGAGTTGTTGTGCCCAAATAAATTCACCCACCAGCTACTCACCGCGTCCAAATAGCGCTTACCTTCTGCGTCATACAGCCACACGCCATCACCACGCGCAATAGGAATTAACGGATATGTCTCATGCTGCTTCATCTGTGTGCAGGGGTGCCACACCGACTGCAAGCTACGGCTAAGAAGGTTTTGATTCGTCATAGGTGCTTATTATGCCTTACCCTCGTTACAAATGGCATAGCGGTGATTAGCGTGGCTATATTCGAAATGTGTTTGATTAGTAAAAAAATGTAACATACTGATTATATTGAATGTTGTTGACATTATTTTTAAAAATAGATAAGCTATATAGTCTAAATAACACATAGTTATATGGGTGGATGAAATGCGCTATTTTTGCTTCGTTTTGCTTATATTGATTCATACGTCGTCATTATCTGGCTGTGTTGCGGCTGCCACCTCAGCAGCCGGTATGGGCGGCTCTGCTGCAATTACGCACACAATGAACGGCATTACCTACCGTACTTTTACTTCACCACAAGCCAAAGTCAGAGTCGCAACCATTCGGGCATTAGAGCGCATGCAAATCAAACTGCTCTCAGATAGCATGCAAATTAAAAGTAATATTCGATTTGTAACCGCAAAAACCAATGAGCGCAAAATTGAAATTCAGCTAGAGCCAATTAGTCCCAACACCACACGCATGCGCGTAATTGCCAAAAAAGGTTCTAGCTTTTTTTACGATGCTTCTACAGCTGAAGAAATTATTCAGCAAACTAAAATATCTTTAGGTTAATCGGCTCAGCATTAGTCCTTCAAACTTTTCTAATGCAGCACTTTCTTCTCATCCGTTTCTACTACTAGCGCTGATATGGATTGCTCTTTTGTTCTATTGCTCACAACCTCACCAATATCCCAAGCCGCCTCTTTAGACGATAACCGTAGCATGTTACACAACGCCAACATCAGTTCTTGAGTTAAATTCATACGTACAGTAACGCCCTCTAAGCAAGGAATCTCAAGGCTTGGCGGCTTTCCTTCATAATTGATCAGCACAAGACTTATTGCCAACATTGCAGCATTATTTACCACTTCTTTACGCGGTTGATACTCGGTCGCGAAGTCCATTTTTTGTAAGGTTTCAGCCACTTGCATTTCTTGCTTAAACTGCTCTACCGCCTGTTGTGGCGGTGTTTCTGCTTGAATAGATGTAGCAGTAGGAATATGCGCTTCGCCATTCAGCAATTGCCAAAGCTGCTTAGAGATACGATAAGTTAGCCAAACTAATAACTCAGAATTATCCGCCAAGCCCACGCGTAATAGCAGTCTATCTTGCTCAGCGTTATAACCTAAATTCAGCTGCTGGATGGCCGCTTCTGGCTTATTGATAGGTACTGATGCTTGTCCTGTCAAAATGAATCCTTATCTATTTTTAATCTCATTTTTATCAATTCGCTCTTGAAATAAATTAATTTAGCCCCAAATTTAGCAATCAAGGCATGTGAGTGCTAAAATGCTCGATTGCCTTAGCAATTTTTTATTTAAAGTAATAACCATAACATAACTTAACAGGAGAAATTGAATGAAAATTCGTCCATTACACGATCGCGTGATTGTAAAACGCTCTGAAGAAGAACGCACTACTGCATCAGGTATCGTCATCCCAGATTCTGCCACAGAAAAACCCGACCAAGGTGTAGTAAAAGCAGTTGGCAATGGTAAACGTGACGATAGCGGAAAAATTAATGCGCTAGACGTAAAAGTGGGTGACAAAGTGTTGTTTGGTAAATATTCAGGCCAAACCGTTAAGGTTGATGGCGAAGAGCTATTGGTGATGCGCGAAGAAGACATCATGGCGATTGTAGAATAATTTCGACGGAAAAAATGTTGAATAATTTCAACGAAAATATATTGTTGAATAACTAAACACAAACTAATACATTGAATTTAAATAAATTCTTAGGAGATTAACATGGCAGCAAAAGACGTAAGGTTTGGTGACGAAGTTCGCCAAAAAATGACTAACGGCGTAAATATTTTAGCCAACGCAGTAAAAGTAACTTTAGGCCCAAAAGGCCGCAACGTGGTTCTGGAGCGTTCATATGGCGCACCAACCATCACTAAAGATGGTGTTTCTGTCGCTAAAGAAATCGAACTTAAAGACAAGTTTGAAAACATGGGCGCACAAATGGTGAAAGAAGTAGCAAGCAAAACTTCTGACATTGCTGGTGATGGCACTACGACAGCAACAGTGTTAGCGCAAGCAATTATCCGCGAAGGTATGAAATCTGTTGCCGCGGGCATGAACCCAATGGATTTAAAACGTGGTATCGACAAAGCCGTAGTAGCCGCTGTAGCAAGTCTTAAAGATCAATCTAAACCTTGTACAACCAGCAAAGAGATTGCCCAAGTAGGCTCAATTTCTGCTAACTCTGATGAATCTATTGGCAAAATTATTGCTGATGCGATGGACAAAGTGGGTAAAGAAGGCGTCATCACCGTTGAAGATGGTTCTGGCTTAGAAAGTGAGTTGGATATTGTAGAAGGTATGCAATTTGACCGCGGCTATTTGTCACCCTATTTCATTAACAATCAAGAACGTCAAATTGCATTATTAGACAATCCATTCGTGTTGTTACATGACAAAAAAATCAGCAACATTCGTGATTTATTACCCACACTTGAGCAAGTAGCTAAATCAGGTCGTCCTTTGTTGATTATTGCTGAAGATATCGACGGTGAAGCATTGGCAACCTTAGTAGTCAATAACATCCGCGGTATTTTAAAAACCACAGCTGTTAAAGCACCTGGTTTCGGTGACCGTCGTAAAGCTATGTTAGAAGATATCGCCATATTAACGGGCGGTACTGTGATTGCTGAAGAAGTTGGCTTGAAACTAGAAAACGTGAAATTGGAAGATTTAGGTTCTGCAAAACGTATCGAAGTGGGCAAAGAAAACACCATCATCATTGACGGCGCTGGTGTTGAAGCTAGTATCAAATCACGCATTTCACAAATTAAATCGCAAATTGAAGAAGCCACTAGCGATTACGATAAAGAAAAACTGCAAGAGCGCGTAGCTAAACTCGCTGGCGGTGTTGCGGTGATTAAAGTGGGTGCAACCACTGAAATTGAAATGAAAGAGAAAAAAGCCCGCGTTGAAGATGCACTACACGCAACACGTGCAGCGGTTGAAGAAGGTATTGTTGCTGGCGGCGGCGTTGCATTGATTCGTGCACGTGACGCGATTGCTAAAGTAAAAGGCGACAACTTAGATCAAGAAGCTGGTATCAAAATCGTGCTTCGCGCGGTTGAAGAACCATTACGCCAAATCGTTCAAAACGCTGGTGTAGAGCCTTCAGTCGTTGTAAACAACGTTGCAGCTGGTAAAGGCAACTATGGCTACAATGCTGCCAATGAAACCTATGGCGACATGGTAGAAATGGGCGTACTAGACCCAACTAAAGTAACACGTTCTGCATTACAAAATGCGGCTTCAGTTGCTGGCTTAATGCTAACTACCGATTGTATGGTAGCTGAATTACCTAAAGACGACGCACCAGCAATGGGTGGCGGTGATATGGGTGGAATGGGCGGCATGGGTGGAATGATGTAGGCCTTTTGCTGTTGCATCAACTTTCCACCTCAGGGTGGGTTGATGCAATAACGAAGTGCAACCTTGCCACTCCGTAGTATTAAAACCTCGCTTCGGCGAGGTTTTTTATTGCAGCTTGCTATTTGACGTCAAGCACCCTGTCAATTAGGATGGCTATTTTACGTTGGACTCACTAGTTAATATGAATAAATGGAACATACCTGACCAGTTGGAAAGAGAAGTTATCTCACGGGATAGGCGTTGCATTTATTGCGGCATTGAGTTCGGAGCCTGTGGTACAAGAAAATCAAAAGCATCTTGGGAGCACATAACCAACGATGAAAGAATCATCACAAGAGAAAACATAGCTCTTTGTTGCGTGTCATGCAATGCTAGCAAAGGAGCAAAATTATTGGCTAATTGGATTAATTCGTCATACTGCAAAAACAAAAAAATCTCTCCTGAGTCAGTTTCAGAAGTTGTCAAACGCGCTCTTTTACAACCGCCAAGTTATACAAATGGCGTCGCCTAGCCTCTTACCTATGACACAACAAAAATCCGGTCAGCTTCACCCCTCATGGCTAGCAGTCATTGGCGATGAGCTAGAGAAGCCTTATATGCAGGCTTTGCGCGATTTTCTAAAGCAAGAAAAAGCAGCTGGTAAAGTGATTTATCCACCTAGTCCCTTGATTTTTAATGCATTTAATCACACACCGTTTGAAAAAGTGCGCGTGGTGATTATTGGGCAAGACCCATATCATGGCCAGACTAATCAAGGTTTACCCCAAGCGCACGGATTAAGTTTTTCAGTGCCAGTTGGTGTCCCTTTACCGCCATCGTTACAAAATATTTTTAAAGAAATTTCGGCTGATTTGGGCATTAAAATGTCAAAAAATGGCGATTTAACGCCGTGGGCAGACCAAGGCGTATTGTTGTTAAATGCCACGCTCACGGTAGAACAAGCAAAAGCAGGTGCGCATCAGGGCAAAGGCTGGGAGACTTTTACAGACGCGGCCATCGCTGCATTGAATGCGCATCGCGAAGGTTTGGTGTTTGTATTGTGGGGCAGTTATGCGCAAAAAAAAGGTGATGTGATTGATGCTAAAAAACATTTAGTGCTCAAATCCGTTCACCCTTCACCGCTTTCAGCACATCGTGGGTTTTTTGGTAATCATCAATTTTCTACGATTAATCAATACTTAATTAAGCAAGGCCAAACGCCAATTGATTGGCAACTTTAATGATTCAACTAATAATAATTATTCAGATTAGTTTAAGTCATACAATAAATCGCTTGTCATCTGATTACAGTTTGTTTACACTTCGATGCAAGTCAGTTACAAATTGACAAGACCCAAAAAAAGCCCCGATTAAGGGGAATAAATCGGGGCAAAATGCCTCATCGTCTAAGGCTTCCGCTCAGGGAGGAAAGAAGCGGAAAGATAACAAAGTCTGAACTCTGCCACCATGCAAGTTCAGACTAGTGCTATTTAGCTTAGTTCCAACTATTTCACACTTTTTTCGTAATAATTTAACGCGTATCCCATGCGATAATATCAGCATGGAAAATCAATCTACAATCCAATCTTCGCTCCTTACTGGTCTCAACAATAAACAGCTTGAAGCAGTCACGCTACCGCACCAATCTGCACTTATTTTAGCTGGCGCAGGCAGCGGCAAAACACGTGTACTCACCACTAGAATTGCTTGGTTGATTCAAACCGAGCAGATTTCACCCATGGGTTTGATGGCAGTCACATTTACCAATAAAGCCGCCAAAGAAATGTTGACACGCTTGACCGCCATGCTGCCAATCAACACGCGCGGCATGTGGGTGGGCACCTTCCACGGCCTTTGTAACAGGCTGTTGCGCGCACATCATCGCGAAGCCGGTTTGCCAACCACGTTTCAAATCTTAGACACTTCAGATCAAATCTCCGCCATCAAACGCGTGATGAAAACCATGAATGTGGACGACGAAAAATTTGTGCCTAAGCAAGTGCAAGGCTACATTAATAGCTGCAAAGAGGAAGGTTTGCGCGCGCATACGGTAGATGCTTATGACGACCACAGCAAAAAAATGCGCGAGATTTTTGAGGAATACGACAAACAATGTAACCGCGAAGGCGTGGCAGATTTTGCCGAACTTTTATTGCGCTGTTACGAACTATTGGAGCGCGATGCGCGTATTCGCGAGCATTATCAAAACCGCTTCAAGTACATACTGGTTGACGAATTTCAAGACACCAACAGACTGCAATATTTATGGCTAAAACTGCTTGCTGGAAAAGAAAATTGCATGTTCGCTGTCGGTGACGATGACCAATCCATTTATGGTTTTCGCGGCGCGCGCGTCGGCAATATGAAGGACTTTGAGAAAGATTTCAATGTACAAAATATCGTCAAGCTAGAAGAAAACTATCGCTCACATAGCAATATTTTAGATGCTGCTAACGCAATTATTTCCAACAATAAAAATCGTCTGGGCAAAAATTTATGGACCAGCGCTGGCGCTGGCGAACCCGTGCGTATTTTTGAAGCCTATAACGATACCGACGAAGCGCAATTTATCGTAGACGAAGTCAAAATGCTGCATGCAGAAGGCACTGCACTTGGCGAAATGGCGCTGTTATATCGCTCCAACGCGCAATCGCGCATTTTAGAACACGCGCTATTTTCAGCAAATTTACCGTATCGCGTTTATGGTGGCTTGCGCTTTTTTGAGCGTGCCGAGATTAAACATGCGCTGGCTTATATGCGTTTAATTGCTAACGCGAATGATGACACAGCTTTACTGCGCGTCATTAACTTCCCCGCACGCGGCATCGGCGCGCGTAGCTTAGAACAATTGCAAGAAGGCGCGCGCCAAAATGATTGTAGCTTGTGGCAAGCGGCTACCAACAAAGTGGGTATCGGCAAAACTGGTGGCAAAGGGCTTGAAGGGTTTGTGGCGCTGATTCGTGAGATGATAGATCAAGCTTATGGCATCTCTCTCGCCGAAGTAGCCGAGCTAGCTACCACATTGTCTGGATTAAAAACACATTACCAAAATGATAGAGAAGGCGAAGACCGCATTGAAAACCTAGAGGAATTAGTGACAGCGGCGGTCGCTTTCACTAACCAAGATTTTGGCAACCACAACAATGTGGATGGCGATACAGAACAGGATTTAATGAGCCAGTTTTTAAGCCACGCAAGTTTTGAGGCCGGCGAGCAACAAGCCAGTGTAGGCAACGAAGCGCTACAACTAATGACGGTGCATGCTGCAAAAGGCTTAGAATTTAAAACGGTATTTATTAGCGGTTTAGAAGAAGGCTTGTGCCCACATGAGCAAAGTTTTTCTGAAACTGGGGGCTTAGAGGAGGAACGG
>JANNFN010000093.1:0-8539 GCA_031379885.1 Methylotenera sp. | reverse complement strand
ATAGTCGGAATATTTGAGTTTGCAGGCATTGTAGATTTTATCTCAATGTAATTGTATGATTTTGGCTAAGCCGAACGAGAGATTGTCAAGCTAGGTACGGGCTTTTAGGCATTAATCATGGCATTAGTTTGTCTTTATGATAAACGTTACGAGCGCGCCGCAACACCTTTATTTTTAATATCCTCGCTACTGCAACCCACTGGTATTTTGGTGATGTTGCAAGAGTATTCGTCGGGTGGTGATGCACGCCACGGTGTGCTGTTTATGGCTGCGTTTATGCTCATTCAGCAGGCTGCTACATTTTGGGCGAAACGTCGCACCGTGCTTGCGTTTAGTGCAATTTTATTCGGCTGCATTTTCTTTGCCACCTTGTTTGATATTTGGGATTTGAGCGAAAAGCTTATTGGTATTGTAATAGGCGCATCGTTGATGTGCGTCGCCTATGCGCTTAATCAATCACGTCACTTGGCGATTGCGCCATTTTGGTATTTTGTGGGCTCGGTTATTTTAATGTGGTCGGTGTTCGAGTCGGTTCAAAACACGCCGTTTGAGCTTGTTTACTTAGGCTTAGCTGCGATGTTGATTTTTTTAAGCACTCTTGTTAGAAGTCGCTCGTTGTTGCTGGTAGGTACACTCGCAATGCTGGTTTATATTGGTTATTACACCGCTAAACATTTCGCCAATACAGTAGGTTGGCCGATTGCGCTGGTGATTATTGGCATCGCGTTAATCGGGATGAGTGCTTTGGCCGTTAGAATAAATAATAAATATATAAAATCAAATAGTTAATAGTTTTTATTAAAGTAATTTATTAATTCTATCTGCTGCATCAACGCATTCGTCTAAACTTGCAACGAGCGCAAGTCGCACAAAATTCTGCCCTGGGTTGATGCCATGCGCCTCACGAGCAAGATAACTGCCAGGCAGTACGGTTACATTGAAGTCTTTATACAGTTTTAAGGCGAAATCTGTGTCGTTCTGCTTAGAACTGGTGTTTTGTTTAACTCTTGCCCACAAGTAAAATGCTGCATCTGGCATTTCAACCATGAGTGCGCCAGACAGCCTGCTCGTCACAACTTTAAATTTTTCTGCATACATTCTACGATTTTCAATGACATGTGCTTCATCATTCCATGCGGCAATGGAGGCTGCTTGCACGACAGGGCTCATCGCGCAGCCATGATAGGTGCGGTAAAGCGTAAATTTTTCGATAATCTTTTCGTCGCCAGCCACAAACCCAGAGCGCATACCAGGCACATTTGAGCGCTTGGAAAGAGAGCCAAAAATTACGAGATTTTTATAATTGCGACCTAATTGATGCGCGGCTTGTAAAGCACCCAGCGGAGGATTGGCTTCATCAAAATAAATCTCTGAATAACATTCGTCTGCGGCAATCACAAAGTCATATTGATCAGATAAGGTAAACAATTTTTTCCATTGTTCAAGCGACATTACCTTGCCAGAAGGGTTGCCAGGGCTACATACATAGACCAGCTGTGTACGATTTAACACTTCTACAGGCACACTTTCAAAGTCCATTGCATGGTCGTCCTCTGGCAAGGTATTGATAAAGTAGGGCTCGGCCCCCGCTAAAAACGCTGCACCTTCATAAATTTGGTAAAAAGGGTTGGGAGAAATCACAATTGGGTTGGATTTCGAGTTATCTACAATCACCTGCGCAAACGCAAACAGCGCCTCGCGGCTACCATTGACAGGCAATATCGAGGTTTCCGGATTTAAATGTGGTATGTAATAGCGACGTGAAATCCAAGCGGAAATGGCTTCTCTAAGCGTTATTGTACCCGCAGTCGTGGGATAATGTGCCAAACCAGTTAAATTTTGCATCAGCGCGTCTTTAATGAGCTGTGGCGTGGCGTGTTTGGGCTCGCCAATAGATAGATTAATGGCAGAATAAGCGGGATTTGGCGTCGTGCCTGCAAATAACTCGCGCAGGCGTTGAAATGGGTAAGGCTGTAGCAGGTCGAGATTAGGATTCATAGGCAACATTATAATTTAGGAAGCATGTTGAATAATAGTAATAAAAACGCATTGGCAATATTTGGCTTGTTATTTGGCGCGCTGGCTTGGGGGGTGATTTGGTATCCTTACCGATTGATGGCCGAAGCGGGTGTTTCTGGCGTTGCATCAAGTTTTTACACCTATTTAATTGCTACGGTTATAGGCGCTGCGGTATTTGCTAAACATTGGCGCGGATTTTTTGCGCAGCCTCGTAGCATTATTTGGCTAGGTTTGGCCGCAGGTTGGGCTAATATGAGTTATGTGATTGCGGTGATTGATGGCGAAGTGATGCGCATTATGCTGTTGTTTTATCTGTCACCGCTGTGGACTTTGCTGTTAGCGCGATTTTGGTTGAAAGAGCCGATTACTAAAGTGGGGTTTATTTCGATCACTATTGCGCTGCTAGGCGCATATATTATGCTGGCTGGACCGTTTAGCCAGTTAGCAAATCACTGGCCAGTTCCACAAAATACCCCAGAATGGCTCGCACTCACCTCTGGCATGGCGTTTGCAGTTGCCAATGTCATCACGCGAAAATCCAGCCATTTAACCATCCGTGCTAAATCATTTGCGGTTTGGTTGGGGGTGATGGGCACGGCGCTCATCATCTCACCTTTTGTGAGAGATAGCTTCCCAGTACCGAGTTTTTTCAGCTTAAACAATTGGTTAGCCATGGGATTTATCGCCATATTTTTAATGACAGCCACTATTTTGGTGCAATTTGGCGTGACGCAACTTACCGCGATACGTTCTTCGGTGCTGTTTTTGTTTGAGTTGGTTGTTGCCGCGTTCGCCTCGTATTATTTGGCGCAAGAGGTGATGAGCATGAATGAATGGATAGGCGGCAGTTTAATTATTGCCGCTGCACTCATTGCTTCATTTAACCACAAGGACTAGATTTAGTTACCAAAACCGCCAGCAGAACTTTCTGCAGCGAAGCGCATTTTAAGAGATAAGTCGTTACGAGAATCAGCGTTTGCCAGTGCATTTTCTTCATCAATTTTGCCATTGGTAAAGAGCCTGAACAATGATTGGTCAAAGGTGTTCATGCCAATATCGTTGTTATCCGCCATAATTTCTTTCATTTCGCCCAGCTTTTGTTTTTGAATTAATTCCGCCATGTAGGGCGTGTTAATCATTACCTCTACTGCCGCCACACGTTTTTGCACTTTGCCAGGAATTAAGCGTTGTGAAATAACCGCGACTAAATTGAGTGAAACCCCAAGTAATAAACCGTGTTTGGCTTCAGTAGGGAAGAACGAAATAATGCGTTCTAGCGCCTGATTGGCATTATTGGCATGCAAGGTAGCTAGGCATAAGTGGCCTGTTTCGGCGTAGGTAAGCGCTTGTTGCATACCGTTCATATCGCGCACTTCACCAATTAAAATTACATCAGGCGCTTGGCGCATGGCATTTTTTAAGGCGCTTTCGAAAGAAAGTGTGTCAATACCCACCTCTCGTTGGTCGACTACCGATTTTTTGTGTTGATATACAAATTCAATCGGATCTTCAATGGTGACAATATGGCCTGTTTCATTGGCGTTACGATAATCAATCATCGAGGCAAGTGTGGTGGATTTACCAGAACCTGTCGAGCCAACGACCAGCACCAAGCCGCGTTTTCGCATAATTAAATCGCGTAAAACAAGCGGCAAACCTAAACTTTCAAAATCTGGAATCTCAGTTTTGATATGGCGAATCACCATGCCAACCTCACCGCGTTGCTTAAAAATATTGACGCGGAAACGGCCAATGTCTTTACGCCCGATGGCAAAGTTGCATTCTAAAGTAGATTCAAATTCTGCAATTTGTGCTGGGCTCATAATCGAATAAGCAATTTCTTTCACCATGCCTGGCGTCATTGCTTGATTATTAACGGGCATTGTTTCGCCTTCAACATCCATATGAATCGATGCGCCAGTACTAAAAAATAGGTCGGAGCCTCCTTTTTCAGTCATAAATTTCAATACCGGAGTAATATCAATTGCAGCCATAATGTTCCCTAATTTCTAGTTATCATTTACTTTATCACAAGCTTTATGTTTGTTACATAGCTAATTGATTATATTGGCTTGATTGCTGTGGATTTTCATGATGCCCAAGTAGAGATGTTCTAAATTAGCTACAAATTGCTTAGGTTGAAACAGTGTAGACTTTTCAATTTCTAAGCTGAGCTTTTGCTTTATTTGAGCTAGTTTTTCGGGACTCTGTGCTAGATTCAGTGCTTTTTGCTCGTACTCTCGCAATGAATGAGTGATTAACTCCGGCATATTCACACTCTGTAATAAGCTTGCAGCCACGCGCGAGGCAAAAGTATCGCCCGTGCAGGTGACGAGTGGCAAACGCATATATAACGCGTCACTGGCCGTGGTGTGGGCGTTGTAGGGTAGGGTGTCTAGGAACAAGTCTGCATGCGCATGGCGAGCAAGATGATCGGCTATCGCTACGCGCGGTGCAAAAATCAATCTATTCTTTGCTATTCCAGCAGTATTTGCTTCACGCTGCAGATTAGCTTTCGCCCATGGATTACATTCCAATAGCCAAAGTACGCTACTAGGTACTTGTTTTAGTAAGCGCATCCACATGGCAAATACTTGCTCTGTGATTTTAAAAGTTTGGTTAAAACAGCAGAATACAAACGTGCCTTCAGGCAGATTTTGGGAGGATTTTGAGCTGCCTTCCCCAACGGGGCGTTGACTATTATTTGGCTGATAGCAAGGCAAATACAGCAGTTGTTCGCTAAAATCTGCTTGATTGTCTGCAACGATTTTATCTGCGAGAATGTAATCAAATAATGGTTTGCCAGCAACTTCGCCCATTGTTCCAGGGAAGCCAAGCCAGTTGATGTGGATTGCTGCGGGTTTGAGCGCAACGATACCAGTGCGGCTACTTTGTGTGTAGCCCGTTAAATCCACCAGAATATCCATTTTGTCGGCATAGATTTTTTTTGCTGTATCCATATCGTTCAAGTTTGAAATGTCGAAAAAGCGGTCAAAAGCTTGTTCTAAGCGCTTGCGTTCTGGAGTTTTGTCATCTTTGCCGTAAGAGTAGGCGACTATTTCAAACTGGTTTCTATCATAACTTTCAATCAATTCTGTGATTAAAAATGCCAGCGGATGTAGCCTGAAATCAGCAGATAAATAACCAATTCTAAGTTTTTTATTCGTATTTTTGATGCTCTGAGAGCCAATATCCGTAAGGCATCCAGACCATGTATTTAAAGTGTTATTTGCCCAATTGCTCGCACATGTTTTTTGTTCTTGCGCGGTGGTGTCAGGCATGGCGAGAAAAGCAAATGGTGAAATTTGTGCAGTCGGCTCGGACTTCACCAAATTTCTTAATTTAGTGATTGGCTTATCCAAATCTGCCCAATCGCAAATATGCTGTTTTTGATGCACCAAATGCGCTAGCGCATGATGCAAGTTAGGATTGAGTTGCAAAGCTTTCTGATAGCTGGCAATCGCTTTGTCTAGCTGACCTAATTCACGCTGCACATTGCCCAAATTATTGTGTGCATCGGCATCGTTGGGTTCTAGTTTTAGTGATTGCGAAAAGCTTGCTAAGGCTTTCTGAGGTTTGCCCAGCTCGCGCTGCGCATTGCCCAAGTTGTACCAATATACGGCGTTGCCAGGCTGGAGTTGCGTAATTTCATCAAAACACGCTTCCGCCTGCACATGGTTGCCGCTACTGTGTGTTCGATTACCCAGCTCTTGTAGCGCATAACATAAGGCGTTGCGCGCATCGCTGTTTTTGTTGGAAGCGTTTAAAATGCGCCGAAAGTAACCAGCCGCTTCTTCAAAACGTTGCAGCTCTACGCACAAATTACCGCAAACAATTTGTAAACTTAACTCGTTTGGATGCAACGATAATACTTGCTGGTATATGTGTAAAGCCGAGCTGGCACTGCCTTGCAGCTGTGCTTGTTGTGCCTCTTTTATTAGTTGATTTACATCTTGCATGGCGCTATTTTACTGGTAAAGCGATCTAATTGTAGAGTGAATTTGCCAATTGTTTCAAACCTAATTCTCGCAATAAAAAGCGGCTGGGGTTTAGTTTGCTGGCGAGTTTCGGTTCAATTGGCACATTACTGTCAGCGGCTAGGCTCGCAATCAACTCTCCACAAATTGGTGCAGTAATCATGCCTTTTGAGCCGTGTCCTGCGTTTACATAAAGGCCTTCCAGCCAAGGTAAATCGGCAGGATTGGCATTGTAACGTGGTGAGTTTTCGCGAATTGCGGTTTCATCAATCAATTGCCCTGCAAGGGGTAGATAATCGCGCGTTTGGCTACGCCAAGCGACACGACTGTGTAAGGAATCCATGTCAATATGTTGATAGATTTCTGGTGTAATTGCGCGTAAAGCGTTCAAATTTTCGCGCGTATCGGCGTCGCGTACAGCAGGGCTCATGTCATTTGGCGCATAGGTAGTGCCGATGCAATGCCATCCCTGAACAGTGGGACTGAGATAATGATCGCTGCAAATAACCGTTTTAATATTAAGGCTTTCATTTGTTTGCTTGAATAAATTAAGTTGGCCTCGCACAGGCGTAATAGAGGCGCTTTGGCATTGTTTAAATTGTTTGATGTCATTTGCGTTGCATATCACCACAATGTCCGCCTCAAACGAATTGCTTTTGTCATCCAGCACTCGCCAAGCGCTAGGACATTTTTCAATTTTTAACACATTTACCATCATTTTTTTTGTAATGAGCGGCAGTCCACAAAGCGCTTCACATAAGACTGCTGGTTTTAACCAGCCCGCTTGTGGCAAATATAAACCACCAGTTTTTAATTGAATCCCAGCAATTTTGCTGGCCTCTGCTGAATTTAAAAATTTAAAAGTAGATGAGTCAGCCAACGTCTCAAGTTTGGTTTTTTCACGCGCATTAAATGCCAGCTGAATCAAGCCGCAAGTGTCGAATATTTTGTCTTTTGAAGCTAATTGATTCAACAAATCAAGCGTAAACTGAAAGCCCTGTAACGCCAGCAAACTCGAGGCATTCTGCTTGGTGCCGAATTTCGGGTAAAGCACTGCGATTTGATTTCCAGAGGCTTCCTGTGCCAGTTTTTCGTGGCGCTCAATAAGCGTAACTGAAATGCCTCTTTTGGCCAGTGCATAAGCTGTACTACAGCCTGCGATACCACCACCAATGACAATTGCAGTTTTCACTTTGCGCCTCCAGTAAAAATGCCACTTAACATTTCACGCTTTTTGCCAAAACCAGGGCGTTTTTCAACTTTAAATCCAACTGCCAGTAAACTACGTCTAACCTCACCAGCACTGGTAAAGGTGGCAAATGTGGTGTTGGATTTTGAAAGTCGCGCAATATGTTCATACACTACACTTGACCACATGTCAGGATTTTTTGCTGGCGCGAAACCATCTAGAATCCAAGCATCTGCTTTTTGAGTTATTTGTGGTAATGCATACGAAATATCATCGACCTGCAAGGCAAGCTGGATGCGGCCTCCAGCCATGCTAAAAACGTTGTTTCCTATCTTAAGTTTTGTGTAATTTTGTAAAAATTCACTTGAAATCTCTGCAAACTGCGGCCAAGTTTCGTGCGCGCGACGTAAATCGTCTAATTTAAGTGGAAATTTTTCAATACTAATGACGTGTAATTGCGCGCTAGGCTTTGCCAGTGCTAGCCAGTGTGTGGCGACAGCTAAAAAATTAAGTCCAGTGCCAAAGCCAGTTTCGATAATAGTGAAAGTAGAGTTTTCGAGCGAAGTAAAGCGTTCTCTTAATCGATTATGTTCAATAAAAACGTATTCCGTTTCAGCTAAACTATCTTCTGAATTAAAATAAATATCATTAAAATCAATTGAGTGTGGTTGATTATTAATCCATTTTATATTTGCATATTGCATCATCCATATTATATCAGTGCAGCACGACGACTTTCTGGCTTAGCCAATAACATATGCACATCGCTCAGTGCGCGCTCAGCAAATCCGCCTTCGCAATAGCATAAATAGAACGTCCACATGTTGATAAACTCTTCCGAATAGCCCAGTTGGCGTACTTGCTCGATTTTATCAAAAAAGTTTTCACGCCATTTGCGTAGTGTTGTTGCGTAATGCAATCCAATATCTTCGCAATCAAATAAGGTTAAATCGCTGGATTTGGTGATGCTATTAAGCAGTGCGGTGATAGATGGAATATTGGAACCTGGAAAAATATAGCGCTGAATAAAATCGACACTATTTTTTGCTGATTCAAAACGCTGGTCATTAATAGTAATAGCTTGAATGAGTGCCAAACCATCTCGTTTGAGCAGCGCAGCACATTTACTAAAATAAGTATCGTAGAATTGATGACCAACCGCCTCGATCATTTCAATTGAGACTAGTTTATCAAACTGTCCAGTTAAGTCTCTGTAATCACTCAATAAAAGTGTAATTTTATCTTGCAAGTTATTTGCAATAATGCGTGCATTCGCTTCATCAAATTGCTGCTTTGAGATAGTTGTTGTGGTGACTTTGCATCCATAGTTTTTTGCTGCATAAATAGCAAAACC
>JANNFN010000073.1:0-9659 GCA_031379885.1 Methylotenera sp. | reverse complement strand
TCATAATATCCACAAAAATCACTTGTGGCAGCTGATCAGCAATTTTTGCCAGCGCATCAAAACCATCTTCAGCCAAAATCACTTCACAACCAGCTGATTTAAGAAATATCTCTGCGCTACGTCGTATTGTGTTGCTGTCGTCAATCACCATCACTTTTGTACCAGCTAAATTCGCTTGTGCCACTTTATGTTCCTCTGCCACTTGATGCTCCCCTATCTTATTAACATATGTAAGACATAAGACTTATAGGTTAAACATCACAACTTTTAAGAATAATCTAATAAAAATGTGGTTTTTATTGTTACATCTATACAAAATTAATGATTTGCCCGTACAAATATTACATTTATTAAAATAAAATGCAACACTTACATCACATTTGTAATAATATGCTTTAACAAAAATAAGTAAGGTGTGTAATATATGCAAAAAATTAAATATTATTTATCCAAAGCATAAAATTTTAATAAGGGCCAACAGCAATGATTATTAGACAGGAGTCTGTAGATTCAAAATCGGCATTAAAAGATTTAGTTAGCACATCGCCACTACCTAGCGCCAATTTAGTATTGGTGTTTGGCTCAGTAAAAAGATTTGCTGAGGGTAAATTACAGGGTTTTTTAAAATCACGCTACCCTAGTGCTCAGTTAGTCGGTTGCACCACCTCTGGCGAGATTAGCCCCGCTGGCGTATTTGATGACAGCATACAAATTACCGCCATTCAATGGGAAAAAACTATTCAACGCGTTGCGCAAACCAAAATGTCTGGCATGCAGAACTCATTCGAAGCGGCAGCTGGCTTAGCCAAACAACTTAAAGCGGATTCATTGCGTACCGTTTTAGTCATTTCTGACGGCTTGAACGTCAATGGTTCTGAACTACTTAAGGGCTTTCAAAGCGTGCTGGGTGACATTCCCATTGTAGGCGGCCTAGCTGGCGATGGCGGCGCCTTTGTAAAAACTTTGCAATTATTTAACGAAACGGTATCTGATAACCAAGTGATTGCCGTTGGCTTATACGGCAACGCATTGATTACCTCTAGCGGCGCACTTGGTGGTTGGAAGCCATACGGCCCACCACGTAAAGTGACCAAATCTGAGAAAAATGTGGTGTTTGAGATGGACGGAAAACCCGCACTACCCCTTTATAGAATGTATATTGGCGAAGCGTTTTCACGTGGTTTGCCAGGCACAGGCTTAAAATTTCCATTGGCAGTGATTGAAGAAGGTAAGCGTGATGTTGAAAAAATCCGTACTTTGCTCGCAATAGATAGTAAAAACAATAGCTTAACCTTTGCAGGCAACGTCGAAGAAGGCGAAACAGTGCGTCTTTGCCAAACCAATCACGATAGACTAGTAGAAGGCGCTGGCAATGCTGCCAATTTGGTGATGGAGGGCTTAAGCGCCACTAAAACCAATCAGGTTGGCTTAGCTGTTTGTGTGAGCTGTGTTGGTCGCAAAGGCGTTATGGCAGAGCTAGTAGGTGACGAAGTAAAATTGGTACAACAAATTTTAGGCCCTCAAACTTCGGTCACTGGTTTCTACTCTTATGGTGAATTAGCGCCACGTCCCAACACCACCGATAGCGTACTACACAACCAAACAATGACAATTGGTTATTTGAGCGAGAATCTTTTAGCTTAATTTTTAATTTTTTCGTCTTTTTCTTACTTTAAATTTAAAGCACCTGTTCTAAACAGGTGCTTTTTGTTTTATGATAGTCAACTGGAGATAAACAATTAGAAAAGGAAAGCATTATGTCTAGCTCAGTTACGCTCAAAGGCAACCCAGTAGACGTTGCAGGCAATTTACCTAAAATTGGCAGCACCGCCCCAAATTTTACCTTAGTCGATAAAGCATTGGCCGATGTGACACTTGATACATTTGCAGGTAAACGTAAAGTGCTTAACATCTTCCCAAGTGTAGATACGCCCACCTGTGCTGCTTCAATCCGCGCGTTTAATAAGCATGCGGCAGGCATGAATAATACCGTTGTCGTTAACATTTCTGCTGATTTACCATTTGCACAAACCCGCTTTTGCGCGGCAGAAGGTATCGAAAATGTAGTCAATTTATCCAGCATGCGCGGCCGTGACTTTTTGATGAATTATGGCGTATTGCTATTTACCAGCAAACTCGCAGGTCTTTGCGCCCGCGCGGTGATTGTGTTGGATGAAAATAACGTGGTTAAATACGTAGAATTGGTACCAGAAATCGCTAACGAACCTAACTACGACGCCGCATTAGCCGCACTAAAATAGTTTCACATTTAAGCTAAAGCAAAATTACCTGCCCTGTAGGCCAATATTCATGCGGCTTACAGGGTATTTATTTTGCCTCGTATTTTGTATACTTAGCGTTACTACCTTTTACTTTTTCTGCTGGATATTTAAGCGCATTTAACGCTATCTTTTTGTTAGCCGCCTCAATCAAATCGATCTCTAGTACTTCTGCCAGACGTAACAAATAAACGAAAGTATCCGCCAACTCATGCGCCACTGCTTCACGCTTTCCTGGTGTCAAATTTTGACTTTCTAGAGGTGTATCCCATTGAAATTGCTCCACTAATTCCGCCGCCTCCACAATCATCGCCATCGCCAGATTTTTAGGGGTATGAAACTGCGCCCAATCGCGCTCAGCAACAAAAGCATTAATTCGCTTTCTTAAATCATGTAAAGAGTCAGTCATTTTCATTCACTTTCTATTGCGCTATTTTCGATTACTGCCAGCGACCATTTTAATTTCAAATAATCTGCATTCCAACGGTCCATTAAACAACGGCGTGCGCTTACTTGGTGTAAGCCGCATCAATTTCGGCAGGCGCATATCATTGGTAAGAAAATAGGTATTCCAACCGGCAAATTTGCGTTTTAACGCTTCGCCCATTTTGGGGTAAAGCAGTGCCAGCTCTTCATCTTCACCAATGCGCACCCCATACGGCGGATTCGCGACCATAACGCCATTTTCTGCGGGCGGTATCACCTCGGTAATATTGGTTTGCGTTAACTGCACCGCTTCTAGCAAGCCCGCCTCTCCTAGGTTCTGGCGTGCTATACGCACCGCACGTAAATCGCTATCAGAACCATATAGTTTTTGAAACGTCGCTGGTTGCACTTGTTTTAACGCGGTGTTTTTGATTTTTTTCCAAGTGTCTGACTCGAAATTTTTCAACTTTTCAAACCCAAATTCACGTTTTAAACCAGGTGCAATATTAAGCGCCATCATCGCCGCCTCCAACAAAAACGTGCCACTACCGCACATTGGGTCTAGCAAGGGCTGTCCGACTTGCCAGCCCGATAATTGCAGAATCCCCGCAGCCAAATTCTCGCGCAAAGGCGCTTCAATGCTGGCCTTGCGATTACCGCGTTGATACAATGCATCGCCAGAAGTATCTACATAATACACGTAGCTGTCAGCAGTTAAATAGGCATGAATACGTACCGCAGGCGTTTTTGTATCAATGTAAGGTCTTGAATCCACTACTTGCCGAAATTTATCGCACACCGCATCTTTAATGCGTAGAGTGGCAAATTCCAAGCTTTTGAGTGGGCACTTTATACCAGTGACTTTCACCATGAAATCATGTTTTACATCAAACCAATTTGGCCAATTCAGCTTATAAGCAGCTTGATACAAATCATCTTCAGTCACATAGTTGCCACGCCCAACTTGCATCAAAATGCGCGTAGCAATGCGTGAATGTAGATTTGCTTGATAGCACACACTTAGTTCACCAGCAAAACCGACACCACCGTCGGTTTGCTTGATGTCTTTAGCGCTACTGACTTTAAGTTCACTCACCAGCAAAGCTTCTAGGCCGCGTGGGCAAGTCGCGAAATATTGGTTCAACATAGTATTAACCTGACAATGATTATAGAAAAAACTGCTTGTTGTTATGGGGGTTATGTTCGCACAGCCTTTCTAAAAAACTTAGAAATTCTACTTTGTGACTATGTTCCAGCAATTTTGCGCGTTCTCGTAAGTGAATAATGCGCAAATCTGGCAAGTACTTAAAGCCAAACACCACGATATTGCCTGGCTTTCCTGTGGGTAATATCAATACCTTATTTTCAAAACTTTGCTCAATGCGCTGTAAATAAATATCAAATTTTTTGTCGCTGCCCCACAAATTAATGGCAAAAATGCCATGATTGGTCAACGCCATCTCGCAACCATCAAAAAAAACCTGGCTGCAAAAATCAGGCGGAATGCCAAGTGCATCAAACGCATCTATCATCAGCACATCAGCACTAGCGGGGGTTTCAGCCAAATACGCAATGCCATCGCCTTCAATTACATTCAATCGCTCATCGTTCTCTGGCACATAAAAATGACTACGCGCAACATTGATGATTTGTGGATTAATTTCAACCACAGTTTGCTTAATTTCTGGGCAATACTGATGAATATACTTGGGTACAGAACCACCACCTAAACCAATCGTCAGCACATGTTTGATGCTATCAGAAAACAGCAAAAAACCCATCATACCTCGTGTATAGGCCAGCTCCAGCTCAAACGGCGCCTTTACTTTCATGCTACTTTGGATAGTGATAGAGCCTAAATATAGCGAGCGTACGCCGTCCACCTCACTTACTTCCACGATGTTACCATCGGCTACACTCTTATGAATTTTTCGATTAAAGCCAAACATTTTAGTTAAATCTCAACCTCATCTTCTACCACAACAACTGACTCAGCTTCAATGACGCCCTTAAATTTACAATTCAACTCCATCAATAAAGTATCTATGTGTTTGATTTCTAATGAAACTTTCGCACCAACTTTTAGCTCTGGTAAGCTCGGCACTTTAGTAATGTAAAACATGCCATCAATACGCACCAAATTGTCACGCCAAACCGTGGCAGTAATTTCTGCGAATTTTTCTTGAATCAAGTATTGCAGACACCAATAACGCTCCATGCGCGTTTGAAACTCGCTATAAGCATTGTAGGTTTGATCAAAATTGCGAATAATCACATTTAAGTTACCATCTTGTGCATTGTAAGGCGGAGGGGCTTTGTTCAACATCGCAATCAATTGGCGTTGATTAACTAAATCGACTGCGCGACGTAGCGGCGACGTACACCAAGCATACTGCGCCACACCCAAGCCCTGATGCGGCTCAGCGGTCGATGTCATAAATACTTTTCCGCCCGTTTGTGCGCGGTAAATGCCAGCAATATTTGCGTCTTTCAGTAAACCACCCCAATGGCTATTGGCGTAAATCATCAGTTCCGCCACCAACTTATCCATGGGCGATCCGCGTTCGCGGTCGACAATTTTGACGATACCGTCCGTCACATAAAAGTTGTAATCAATCTGCGGCGCGCGATTTGGGTCATGTTTTCCTCTCGCTTTTTCTAATGATTCCGCAAAATCAAATAACAGCTTGAGTCGCGCCCAGTAATGGTGACCGCTATCTTCAGCTAATGTATTTTCGTTAAAGAATGGTTCCAATTCATCATGGCGTAGATTCTCGGCTATTTTGATTTTTTCTAGTTTTGTTTCAGTCGCAACAATATCAAATGTTGGCGTCACTTCAATATACAAGCTCAAGGCTGGCTTGGTTTCATTCGCATCCAAGCTAAATGGTTTCACCACATTTTCTGGCAACATGGTGATTTTATTGCCAGGCATGTAAACAGTGGATAATCGCGACAACACTATCGCGTCTAGCGCGCTATTTGGCTGAACTGATAAACTTGGTGCCGCAATGTGAATGCCAAGGCGCGTGTTGCCATTTTTTAGCGTTTCTAGGCTAAATGCGTCGTCAATCTCTGTCGTCGTCGCGTCGTCAATGCTAAAACATTCAGCTTTTGCCAACGGCAAATCGCTAGGTATTTCAGGCAAATCGTATGATGGAAACTGAATACCATCGCTAAACATTTCGCGCAAAAACGCGCCCAAATGATAGTCGTGCGCATTTTTAATCAAACCACAGTCGTGCATCACACTAAGCGCCAATCTGCCCGAAGTTTGCGCTGCTTCGTCGATCGCTTTCCACTCCGCCGAGTTCTTATCAGGGCTATAAATCAAGCTATCTGCTTTGTTGGCAAATCCTTCTGGCAGTTCTTTATTATTAAGTTGCAATACCCAAGCTGCCATTTGTTCAGCCTGCATTTTTTTTCGTTCCACCGCGGCAAGCGCGAGCTTTAAGGTTTCTGCAGGCGCGGCTTTGTAGCGGCCTTTGCCTTTACGATAAAAATAAATCGGTGCAGAATGCAGTCTAATCGCCGTCGCTGCCACTTCGATAGCGCTCGCTTTTTTGCCGTAATATTCTGCCGCTAAATCCTCAAAACCAAACTCAGGCTCTCCGCAACACTCCCACAAAAACTCAATTTCTAGTTTTTCAGCCTCGCCAGAAGCCGCATCCATAAAGGCTTGCAGAGCACCCTCAAACTGCAATAACACATTGGACGATTTAATTTTCGAGCGTTTTCCAGATGCTGATTCAACTTGCATGCTACCTGGGTTCTCGCTCATCACCGAAGCCACCTTGAAATGGCCTTCTTCTTCATAAAAAATATTCATAGGCGCTATTTTACCGTGCTTTCAGTTTGGTTCTTGGCTTAAAATACAAATCATGGACAAAAGAATTCCGGTAACGCTATTAACTGGCTTTTTAGGCTCAGGCAAAACTACTCTCTTAAATAAGCTATTGGCGCGCCCAGAGATGAAAGACAGCGCGGTGATTATTAACGAGCTTGGCACAACGGGTTTGGATCACATTCTCGCCACGCAAGTTGATAGCGAACAGATTGCTGACAATACGGTTTTATTAAGCTCGGGCTGCGTGTGCTGCACGCTAAAGAACGAGCTGGCCGACACCATGCGCGATTTGTTTTTTAAGCGTGCGCTACAGGCCATTCCGCAATTTAATCGCATCGTCATCGAAACCACCGGAATGGCCGACCCAGGCCCGATTTTGGGCAACTTGCTAAACGAGCCTGTGATTGAAAGCGTGTTTCGGCTAGATGCGGTTGTCGTGACGATTGATTGCGAATATGGCCTTGAGCAGCTCGAAAACCACGCTGAAGCGCGTAAACAGGCGGCGGTGGCTGATGTTTTATTGCTCACCAAAACCGATTTGGCTTCCCCAGAAACCTTAACCGCATTGAAAGAAAGACTCGTCGCTATTAACCCTGGTGCAACACAACACAAAGTGCTTTATGGGCAAGTTGAACCAGATTTTATTATCGATGTCGGGCTATTCGACCCAAGCGGAAAACGCGCTGAACCGCAACGCTGGTTACGCGCTCCACTTAAACTTGCAACATTGCTAAAAAATCAGCATGAAGAAATCACCAGTTTTATCGTCACACTCCCTAATCCGCTCAATTGGCGCGATTTAAAACCTGTTATTTTGAAACTTTGCCAAACACATGGCACCAATTTATTACGCCTAAAAGGCATCATCCATGCGGCTGACCAGCCTGCGCCATTGGCGATTCATGCAGTGCATTTCACCCCCTATCCGCCTACATTATTAGAAAATTGGAGCGAAGATGAACCAACAAATCGTATTATCATTATTGGCAAAGGTTTGGATGAAAATGCGATTAGGAAAAAGTTGACGCAGTTTTAATTTTATCTCAATTTTAATTTTATCTAAGGTACAGTTTTATAATTACGGCCAAAAAACTCTTGCATTAAAAACTCTTCCAGCTCTGCGCTATCTTCCACTCTGGCAGACTTAACAATGGTGCGCCCTAAACGGTGCGATTCCCAATCAAAGTCACCTTGATAATGCTCACGAATCAGGCTAATCATGCGCCGAATCATCACCAAACGGACGTCTTGACCAGACTTTGCCTCTACTTCAAAAAATTCGCGCCGTGCATTGCTTAGGCTGCTAGTCCAGCCTAAAAATGAAAATGTAGCGTTGGTATTACTTAAGCTAGTGATTTCAAAAATACCGTTGGTGCCATTTTGAAAATTACGCTTAATATTTGCATCTCTTTTTTCTTCTTCAGATGGTCCCGTTTCCCGCGCTGCTGCTTCTGCATTTTGTCTTGCTGCATCCACTTCCAACGCTTCACGCTCCGCGCGCTTAGCATTAATGGCTGTCATCATGTCAGTTAGTGCTTCTTTAGGCTTATTCTCTTTCTGAGATAAAGTTTCTGCTGTTCGTTTATTCGTTGCAAGCACATCAGGCACAGAAAAGACTGGTGGTTTTGCGTTTTTACTGGGCTTTTGAGTCATCACTTTAGGTGGCTTGGGTTGCTCAATTGACGGCTCTGGAGGCCGCTCTGAAATTGGTTCCTGTGGCAGCGGTTTTTCGATTACTTCTGCTTTCTTTGGCTGCTCTAAAACCACTTCGAATGTAGGAGACGCTTTCACTTGATCAAACTTAATTTTTGGCACCACAAAAAACAAAATCAACGCATGAATTAAAATCGAAATGACAAATGCAATTAAGGTGTTACGGCTAATATGCAGGCGAATTAATTTATCGCCGCGCGGCTTTTGCAGATAGGCTTCAAAAGCGTTATTTGTAGGAGGGTTTATTGCCATTGAAGTCTAATTAAGGTCTTGCCAAGTTTTTTCAAGCCGCTTAATCGAGACAGGAAAAGGCGTTTTTAGTTCTTGTGCAAAAAGTGAAACACGCAGTTCTTCAATCAACCATCGATAGTCCTGCAAGGCCCATGGAATAAGGCTTCCAGAGGCATTAATTTGATTGATTTTATCTTGCCATTTTTGCCATATCAAACCCACATTCGCCGCGTTTTTGCCATCGCGCTCGGGGTTAGCGGGCTGTTTTTCTATACGTAGTCTAAGTGCTTTCAAATAACGCGGAATATGCTGCAAATGCTCCCATGGCGTTTGACTAAAACAACCTTTATAAACCAAAAATTGTAATTGTTGCTCGACATCTTTTTTAAGGCGATTCACTGTCGCCGGCATTTGGTTTTGTTTTGTCAGTAGCAACTGATACTCCGTGGCAATTGCCTGTGTTTGGCGCGCAATCGCCTCAGAAACTGCTGGTAGACGTGTGCGGGCTCTGACTTTAAGTTTCATAAAGTCTGCCTTGGTACGCGGCAACTCATCTTCACCAATAAAGGCGCGGTCAGCAATCGCCAATAACATATCTTCGCGCAAAGCGTCTGGCAACATCACGTTTCTTAAGTTAAGCGCATATTGATTAAAATTGGGCAGACCTTTTTCTAGCTGTTTCATTTGCTCTTTTAACTCAAAACGCATCAAACAGCACACGCCTTTGCGGTGACTTTGTTCCGCCTCACGCTCGGTATCGAATAATTTTACTGAAATGCTATCTTCGTCATCTTCTAGCGCTGGGAAACCTGTCACTGTCAAACCATCGCGCTCAAAGCTGAGCGTGGCTGGCAAATCGCCAAAATCCCATTGTTTTAAGCCAGTTCTCTCTATATCTGGCAAGGTGTTTCTAAATGTGAGTTGCGCGGCCGAACCCAATTGTTTTTTTAAGCCACTCCAGTCGCGCCCCATCGCCAGCTCGCGACCCGCGTCATCAACAATACTAAAATTCATCAACAGGTGAGCAGGTGTTGGTTCTGCCCAATCATCAGCCGATATTTTTAACGTGGTGGTATGCTGTATATGCGTTGCTAGTACTTGCTTGATTGCACCCTCACCTACTTTATTTTGGTCTAAAAATCCTGTCACAAACTCGGGCACAG
>JANNFN010000056.1:0-2315 GCA_031379885.1 Methylotenera sp. | reverse complement strand
CCTGGTATTGGCTTGCAGTCATGCACTTGCTGAGCCTGATGTTTATCGTATAGACGATTCACACAGTTTCGCTAATTGGAGCATTCGCCACGTGGCTTCGAAAACCTCGGGCACGTTTAGTGATATTAAAGGCAAAATCATGATAGATGCCAACAAGCTTGAGAATTCGAGCGTGGAAGCAAAAATTAATATGCTAAGCGTGAACAGTAGCCATGCCAAGCGCGACGACCACATTAAAAAACCCGAATATTTAGATGTGGAAAAATTTACAGAAATGACCTTTGTCAGCAAAAAAATTGTCGCGAGCTCTAATAGCGAAGGTGTCATGACAGGTATTTTAACCATGCATGGTGTCGCTAAAGAGATGACTTTTCCGTTTAAAGTATTAGGCTTTGGCAGTGACCCTTGGGGTGGTTACCGTGCTGGCTTTGAGGCGCATACCAGCTTAAAAGCAAGTGATTTTGGTTTTACTTGGCCTCTAAAAAAAGATGCACCAGTGGGCGACGATATTGAAATTACCTTATTGATTGAAGGTGTGAAACTGCCGCCACCAACCCCGATTAAATAATAATTTATAAAAGGAAATAAAGATGGTACAAGATTTATTTAGCCCAGTAAAATTGGGTTCTATTTCATTGAGAAACCGCATGGTGATGGCGCCACTCACTAGAAATAGAGCAGGTGAGGGTGGTGTTCCGCAAGCGATAAATGTGACCTATTATGAGCAGCGCGCAACCGCAGGTTTGATTATCACAGAAGCTACGCCAATTTCTGCTATGGCGCACGGTTACCCAATGTTGCCAGGTATTTATACCGATGCGCAAGTAGCAGGCTGGAGGAAGGTTACGGATGCGGTGCATGCAAAAGGAGGTAAGATTGTGTTACAGCTATGGCATGTGGGACGCATTTCGCACCCAAGCTTGTTACCCAAAGGTGCATTGCCAGTAGCGCCTTCAGCTATCAAACCCGCTGGACAGGCCTTTACTTACAAGGGCTTGGTCGATTATGTCGAACCGCGCGCTTTGCAAGTGAGCGAGTTGCCAGGCATTGTGCAAGATTATGTTCATGCGACTAAATGTGCGCTAGCAGCGGGTTTTGACGGTGTGGAAATTCACTCCGCCAATGGTTATTTACTCGACCAATTCTTGCGTGATGGCAGTAATACGCGTACAGATAATTATGGAGGCAGTTTTGAGAATCGTGCGCGTTTGCTCATGGAAGTGACTCAAGCTGTGGTGAGTGTGGCGGGTGCAGACAAAGTCGGTATTCGTTTGTCACCTGTGAACCCATTTAATTTAGCCTATTTGCATGTGATAGAAGGCAATATTGGCGGCGTGGAGCAACCATTTGATTTTGTGGCGCTACGTAAACATTTTAAAAATGCTTATATGGCGAACTTGGCTTACGATAAAGCGCGCGGCAATGCTGCCATTGCAAGCGGCCATGCAGATTGCATTGCTTTTGGCGTGCCGTTTCTCGCCAACCCAGATTTAGTAGAACGCTACAGAACTAATGCGCCGCTTAATCAAGCGAACGAAAGTACATTTTATGGTGGGGGCGAAAAAGGTTACACTGATTATCCATTTTTGAAAGCCTAAATAATGCAAAAACCCGCCATCACTCAAGTTCCTATTGCAGACCTGATTGCTAATCGTTGGAGCCCACGCGCTTTTAATGCCAACAAGCCTGTAAGCCATTCGCAAATCATTGCGCTATTAGAAGCCGCGCGCTGGGCACCTAGTTGCTTTGGTGATCAGCCTTGGCGTTTTATTGTTTGGAACAAACAGGCTGATGAAAAGGCATGGCAGCAAGCATACGACTGCTTGGCAGACAGCAACAAGACATGGGTGAAAAATGCACCTGTGTTGATTTTGGTGTGTGCTGATAGTTTATTTAACCACAATCAAGCCCCCAACCGTTGGGCGCAATACGATACAGGTGCCGCGGCAGAAAACTTATGTTTACAAGCTAGCAGTATGGGTTTAATGGCGCATCAAATGGGTGGTTTTAGTGCAGATAAAGCGCGCGAACTATTTGCGATTCCCGAACAATTTATACCCATGGCGATGCTTGCAGCAGGTTATGAAGGTGATGCCAACGATTTGCCCGACGAGCTAAAAGCGCGCGAACTGGCGGAGCGTAATCGCAAACCGCAAGGCGAGCTGTTTTTCGCTGATAGTTGGGGTAAGCCTATTTAGGCGTAAGTTTTCTTAAAATAGATGCTCTGCGATCCACATGGGCATTGCCTTGCAGAGCATGTTTTTTGCATTAGCCCTGCATTGCACCAAATACAATACCTGGTACTTTTGCCCAAC
>JANNFN010000005.1:0-45011 GCA_031379885.1 Methylotenera sp. | reverse complement strand
CCAACATTATCAATTAAGGTGTTGTTATAAAAATATTTTTTACGCCTTACTTTGGCCCATGCAGAATAAATTCCTAACGTAATTAGACTTAGTAATAAATTTACAATCCAAATGCCAAAGTATTCTGAAGCCTTACCTTTAAAAATGACGGGCGTGGTTTTTTGGTTTATAACTTCCATTCGTTTTTCATCCCTGACTTTTTTTATACGTTTATTTAAGTGTACCCGATTTGGCGGATTTGGTATATTTGAGGTTTTGCTTCAATCAATATTCGATTCCCCATGAAATTACCCGACCTAAAAAGCTTGTGGATGCTTGTTGCCGCCTTTGGTTTTGCGATAATGGGTGCATTAGTAAAAGTGGGGGCGCATAAATTTAACAGCGCAGAACTGGTATTTTATCGATCCATTTTTGGTTTAGTATTTATTTATCTCTACATTTTTGCCAAAAAACTACCACTTAAAACACCTGTATTAACCAAACAAATGAGCCGTGCCTTGGTTGGCTTAGCCTCACTCGTACTGTTTTTTTATGCCATTGCGCATTTACCTCTGGCAACTGCCATCACGCTTAACTATACCTCAGCTTTATTTTTAGCGATTTTTATGCCGTTTTTTTTGCACGAAAAACCAAAACCTATTCTCTACGGTACGGTGTTATTAGGTTTTATTGGGGTGGTATTACTACTAAAACCAATATTCAATCAAAGTGATATGTTTGCTGGCATATTAGGTTTACTATCGGGCATGGGCGCGGCTTTAGCCTATATTCATGTGAAACAACTTGGCAAACTAAACGAGCCAGATTGGCGCACCGTGTTTTACTTTACCTTTGTATCAACCATTGCCAGCGGTATTTGGATAGGTTTTACTTGGGTTTTTAAACAAAATTTTACAGTGCTTACTTGGCACGATATGCCCACTCTGCTTGGCTTGGGTGCATCGGCTACCATTGCACAATTAGCCATGACGCGGGCTTATCGTACTGGCCATACGCTTATTGTGGCAAGTTTGGCTTATACCACCGTAATATTTGCTAGTTTATTTGGTGTCATTTTTTGGCATGAATCTCTTTCTTTAGCAGAATACTTCTCCATCGGTATTATCATTTTAAGTGGCATTATTAGCGTGCACGCAACACAAACCACAAAATAATGTGGTTGAACAAATCTTTCGACACAAAGCACTAGACATTTCAATAAGTTAGCAGTAATCTGAACTTTCCGCGTTATAAACGCAAGGTTAGTTTTAATGATTAAAGTTGTTATAACTTTTAGATATATTGTCAGATTTGCTGCGATGTTCGCGGCAATTTGCCTGCTTAGCGGTTGCTTGGGCGGCACCATTGCACAGCAAATTGCGCGCTCCATTGCCACCAGCGTGGCAGATAAAACCATGGCTAGAGCCATGGATGTAGATGAAAATGAAGATTACAGTGAATCTCAATACGCATCAGCACTCAATAAAAGCACACAAAATAGCGCCATGCAACGTAGCGCTTTGCAAGGCACAACTGTACAAAATGTAGCCTTACAAAATCCTGCTAAGCAAAACACTCCAGCACAAAACACCGAACCAAACGATTACTGGTATGCATTAGCCACATCTGGTTTTCAACCTGTAAAACCAATAACAGAGCCGCTACCAGAGAATGTAGAAGAAGTTGAAACACAAATTACTATTGTTGAAGGCAACCAGTTAGTACGAGTAGAGCTGTTTAATTTACTGATTGGGGATGAAAAGAATGCGGTCTATGAAAAAGCGCGTATTATGGGTGCGGCCAGTTTGCCACAAAGACGTGAATGGCAAAACTGGGGAGTCGGCACTGGCGCTATTAAATCAAGCGCTGAAAAAGAGAAAAAAGTCATTACGTTTTTAATTCCGCCAGAATTAGGTAAATTGCCCAGCGGCGCAGTTGCGGTAGTTGAGCTGGCAAATCCAGGCGAATTAAATGTAGCGCGCTATAAAGGGAATTAGCCTAAATTTAGAAATCAGCATTTAAGCGTCTAGCAAGCCACTGCGCATCGCAATCAACGCAATTTCGGCCGAATTATTTGCGTTCAATTTCTGCTTAATATTATACAAATGCGTGCCCACCGTGCGCGGGCTTAAAAATAAGCTTTCTGCAATCTCGTTAGTAGTTTTACCTTTTGCTAACGACATAAATACTTCAAACTCGCGCTCGCTTAATACATCTACAGGACTTTGATCGCCCGATAATTGCTGTATCGCCATTTGCTGTGCCACACTGGCTTCGAGGTATTTTTTACCTCCTGCAACAATGCGAATAGCTTTAATCATTTCTTCTGCGGCACTGCGTTTGGTTAAATAACCCATCGCGCCAGCATTCAATACCCGCTTGGGATGTACTGAATCTTCATGTGCAGAAAGCACTAAAATTTTCGCGTTGCTATCTTTGGCTAAAATACGCTCAATTGCCTCTAACCCGCCCATGCCAGGCATGGTGATATCCATCACGACTACGTTGGGTTTGTGCTCCATATAAGCTTTTATGGCAGTTTCCCCATTTTCTGCTTCCGCAATCACTTTAATATCCGAAGCGGTTTCTAGCAACATCTTAAAACCCATCCGCACTACTGCGTGGTCATCGACTAGCATCACATTAATTTGGCTCATTTGCTACTTTTCCTCTATATCACTTTTTTCTAAGGTGATGGCTTGTGGAATATTAATATAAATCGTCGTACCCGTATTCACATTAATATCGCCCTGCTTATGACCTTTTTCAGAATCTACATTAAAACTGCCTTTAAAGCTTTGTACACGTTCGCGCATGCCAAGCAAACCAAAATGATTGCTTTGGTCTACATCATGAATATCCATGCCGCGCCCATCATCTTTAATAGTCAACTGCAAAGCACCTGTTTTGGTGGCCGCCAACTTAATTTGTATATTTTTCGCTTCTGCATGCTTTATAGCATTATTAATCGCCTCTTGCACAATGCGGTAAATGTTAATATTTAAACTCTCACCCAGCGCATCCAACTTACCCGATAAATCCAAGCGAATATGCAGCTCAGGATGCTGTGTTTGCACGTTATTCACAGCATCTCGCAGCGTTTCGCTTAAGCCCAAATTATCGAGCGACCCTGGCCTTAACTGGCGAATAATATCGTGCATGCCATCGTAGATATGATTTGCTGCAGCAACAATAGTTTGCGCGTGACTGGAAATTTCTGGTGATTTTGTCTTAGTTTTGTTGGCAATGGCCACTGCAAAGGTTTTAATCGCTGTTACATACTGCCCAAGCTCATCGTGCAGCTCACGCGCTAAGCTTCTGCGTTCATCTTCAATATGGCTTTGTATGAGTGCAGTAAGCTGGCGATTTTCTTCCAGCTGCCTTTCAGCCGCCAACGATTCTGCCATGCGGTTTAAACTATGCCCAATGCGATCGAACTCAGGCAAATCAAAGCTCGGTAAGCGCGCGCTTAAATCGCCCTGTTCCATCTTATTGATGGCTTTTAGCATGGGTCGTAATGGTTGCAACCAATGCCCTAACATCCAGTAGACAACGGCATTTAACAACACAAAGAAAACCAACCCTATCCATAACAAGGTCTGCATTTTTCCCCAAGCCTCGCGTATGCCGCCCGCTGGGTTTGGCACAATCACCAACTTGCCATAATGAATAAAGCGTGTGACTGATTTCTCGTGCGGGTCGAGCATTTCAGAAAACCATTTTGGTGGATTTTCGTTAGCGCGATATTTAGAAGGCGGCGATTGATACATTAAACCACCATTCAAACTATATAAATAAATCTCGTTGCCACGCACATGGCCAAGCTGCTCTAAAAAACGCCGCATTACATCATGCGTAAAACCCCACTCTGGGTTTTGTGTAGAGCTCACAATGACGGTATCAAGCAGCTGAACAGTCACTCTTGTTGCCGCCTCTACGCCTTCCTGTATCGATGACTTAGTGCCATTAAAATTTACATAACCAACCGCAATCATAAATAGCAGCAGCAGTGCAGTAATCAATAAATTTAGACGAAGGCGCAAGCTCATTTTAAAATCAATCAGCGATTTTAATCGTTTTATATTCAGGCGGCACAGGCGGGTAAGCCAGCTTTAAGCCTTTAAGCGCGTTTAACAGTAATTTAGAAATAAGCAAATTTCGATTGGTTTTAGAATCTGCAGGCACCACGTGCCAAGGCGCATGGGTGGTGGATGTCGCATTCATGGCATTTTCGTAAGCTTGCATATATTTATCCCATAAATCGCGCTCTTTTAAATCGTTCGGGTTAAATTTCCATGTTTTAGTCGGGTCGTCCAACCTATCTTGCAACCGTGCTTTTTGCTCGGTTTTAGAAATATGCAAATAACACTTAATAATCACCGTGCCAGTTTCTGTCAGCATGCGCTCAAACTCGTTAATCTGCGCATAGCGGCGTTTACATTCGGCATCATCAATCCAATCGTGCACTTTTACAATCAGCACATCCTCATAATGACTACGATTAAACACCGTTATTTCACCTTTTTGTGGCGCTACTTGATGCACACGCCATAAATAATCGTGCGCTAATTCATCTTCTGTCGGCCCTCTAAAATTGGCCAAGCGAATACCCAGCGGATCGCACTCACTAAACACATGACGCACCGTGCCATCTTTACCGCTGGCATCCATACCCTGCAAAATGAGCAAAATTTTGTGCTTGCGTTGCGCATATAAAATATCTTGCAGCGCATTAATCTCTGTCGCAAGATTTTCGAGCGCAAGCGCATCTTGCGCTTTATCGCCCGTGCGCTCAGATTTATCATCTGACTTAATGTTTTTTAGTGAGAATTTTGAATTAGGTTTAACACGATACGAATCTAAATTAGCCATGATTTTACCTTTTGATTTTTAGCGAAAAACGCTATTAGTGCGAATCCAATTCGCAAAATCTACTTCGTTCATTTCGCCACTTGCAACGGCCAGCATGACTAACGTAGCGTCAACTTGTGTTGCTTTTAGTTTGTAACCATTTAGCCCTAAAAACAAACCTACTGAAAGGAATGCCACGCGCTTGTTGCCATCTACAAAAGCATGATTTTTAGCTAAACCCACACCATATGCAGCAGCTAGTTCCGCAAAATCTGGCTTGCCATACATTGCCAAATTAGCAGCACGATTTAAAGCTGAATCAAACAGGCCTTCATCACGAATACCAGAAGCACCGCCATGCATGGTAAGACTTTCATCATGCAAAGTGACTAAAAGTCGCTTATCAATCCAATGCCAAACTTGCACTGCTTATGTACTTACTTGGCTAACTCATTAAAAGTATCACGATACTCACGCATAAACTCACGGCCAATTTCTAGCTGTCGAGAAAATGTAGGGTCATGTGGCGTAATTGTGGCTGCCCCTGGTGCATCAGTTAAAAATATCCTATCACCAGTTTCCAACTTTAAGCGTGCTAATACTTCTTTAGGCAAAATAATACCTGCGGAGTTACCAATTTTAGTAATTTTTAATTCATGCATGACATCAACCTTAAAAGTTATAACAAATGTTATAATACGCCAATCATTTTAAATTGCAACAATCAGGCTTACAACACAACTTACAAAATATCTAGCGGGCTGCTCACGCCGCGGCCGCCTTTATTCAGCACATGCGTGTAAATCATGGTGGTACTGACATCAGAATGGCCTAAAAGCTCCTGCACGGTACGAATATCATAACCACCTTCAATTAAATGGGTAGCAAAACTGTGGCGAAACGTGTGCGGCGTAGCGGACTTAGTGATGCCCGCTTCTATCACCGCCTTTTTAACTGCGCGCTGAATCAACTTTTCATCTAAATGATGCCTGCGCTCATGCCCGCTACGCGGGTCTACCGAATAGCTGCCAGAGCAAAACACATATTGCCAAACCCAGCTAGTTGCCGCGCTGGGCGTTTTACGCTCCAGCGCATCGGGCAAATATACTTCTGCCATGCCCTTTGCAGCATCATCTTCAAACAAACCTTTACGCCATGCCAAATGCGCCTTTAAGGGCTCTACCAGCGTTTGTGGCAACATTGTCACCCTATCTTTTGCGCCCTTGCCATTGCGAATTAAAATCTCACCCCTATCAAAATCAATATCCTGCACCCGCAAACGGCAACACTCCATAATGCGCATGCCCGTGCCGTATAGCAAACGCGCAATCAAGCCATATGTTCCCTGCATGCGGCCAAGTATTTTGCTTACTTCTTGCTGAGAAAGCACCACGGGTAAATGTTTAGGCTTTTTGGCGCGAATGACATCATCCAGCCACGGCAGATTTTGCTCTAAAACCTCGCGATACAAAAACAAAATCGCCGATAACGCCTGATTTTGCGTGCTGGATGAAACATTACCCTGTGTAGCCAGATGCGATAAAAAAGCCTCCACCTCTTTACCGCCCATGTCACGCGGATGCCGCTTATTGTGGAACAAAATAAAGCGCTTAACCCAATGCAGGTATTGCGTTTCTGTGCGAATACTGTAATGCTTAACACGTATTTTTTGGCGTACAACATCCAGCAACTTTGGCTGCTGTGCATTTTCAGGTGTATTTTCTTGGCTCATTAGCGTTAAAATATTATAAAACCAACTATAATTCATAGGGTTAAATTGAATATGACAAAAATTATACACCCACTATTACCAAGTTAGAGCTTATGAATAAAAACGAAAAATTACGTGCAAAAATTATTAAAGGTCTAGTTAAGGCACTCGATGATGAAGAGTCTTACATGCGTAAATATCGCTTAATTGGAAAAATTTGCGGTCTGACTGGAGGTTTTGTTTTAGGTCTTACACTCTTAGCTTCTTTACAAACTAATACATCAACAAATACTTGGGTCATACTTATAAGCGCTGTCGCTGGGTTGTTAATTGGCCTGTCGGCATACTTTAATTCATCAGCAATGCAGTGGCCAATAATTCGAGAGTTTACTGACACCGAAGCTATACGTGAGGCAGCAAAAAATGAAAATCTCTAACCCATCATTCAAGCAGGACGCCTAACGGCGCCCCTTAATTCAAACGTTAGGCTTATGAAAAATTTGGCCCTTGCTCTCTTACTGGTCTTATTAAGCGTTACATTTTCCGCAAAAGCAGATGGTTTGCCTTTAGTTGATGGACGCTATCCTGAGGGAAAGGTTAGTGTTTTTAAATTAACGGCACAACAAAAACAATTAATTGAGTATTTTCGTACTCTCCACAATAATTCAAAAACCCCCTATGTTTTCGAGCTTACTAACAAACAAGCAGTACAGTTAAAAAAAGAAGCTGGGCTTAGTCCTGCACGTTTTGAGGTTTACGAAACCTATTTAGGTTATAACGATGCAGGTCCACATTGGAATTTAGCTCTTCGATTTAACGAAGATGAAATTGAAATACCGCATAAATTGTTACTCTCAAACAAAGAGGCAAGAAATTATGAGTTTAAAGTTATGGGGTGGCAGCCTAACCCGTCATTCAAGCGGGACGCTGCGCTGACGCGCACCGCCCCTTAATTCAAACGTTAGATTACGAACGACGATCGTGCCAATCGCACAACTTCCGATTCTCTTAAGCACCTTCCGCGACGGCAAGGACATTGTCCTTAGGATTGATGAAGGCGGTTGGTCTGAACAGAAAACTTCCAAACTGCCAGTCGTTTCGGTTCGGCTTTATGGGGTGACATCAGATTCAACAGATTTTTCGGAACTCGAAAAAACACGGGGGTTAGAGTGTGAAATCCACGATTCGTCAGTTGAGAAAAATCTAGTTGAGGTTCTTATTTACTGTGACTTCCAAGTCGACCCGCTCACCTTCATGTGTGAGCGAGTTTCAAGAGAAAGGGGTCTTTTTGAGGTTTCGGATTTTACGGCGAAAATCGAATGGTTGGCTCAACGGTACGGTGATGCGTATGACAAAAGTGAACTCAATCTAGCGGCATTCGAGCGGTATCGCTCCGAGCTTGACGCCGGCATTCGCAATCTGCTCGCGCGCGCTAAAGCGAAGGTCGAGCATTTCTCTCCGAAGGGAAAGGGCCAATCCTTTTTAGGTGAGGTCAAGGCCTATGAGCGCGTTCTCCAGTTAATGGAACGTCAGAAGTGACGCTGCGATCTAACTTTAAATACAACAGACCGCCTTCGGCGCCTGTTGATTATCGACGTTAGGTTGCTAATGCCCATATTGCTACGCTTGATTTTGCTACTCGGTGCCGCTCTCTGCGGAGGTTTCGTCGCACTTCTCGGCAGCGGCGTCTCACAAGCCCTTGATGCTGAAACTTATTCCACAGGTATATCAACATTTTGGTTTTTTGCTGGTGCCGTGGTTGCTGCACCATTATGGGTGCCAGCAATCATTCCATCGCACTTTCCAAATGCGCTTAAAAACAGTCGCAGAGTTAGCGCCGCAATGCTTCTTTTCCCCACTTTTTTATTTGGTAGTATTGTTTGGCACAACATAAGTCGCAGCTTTTCTGGGCTTGGTGCCACACCATCCGCTCTCTTCCAAGGGGCGTTATTAACCATTGTCTGCCTTGTAGGCCTCGTTATCCTCATGTGGCCAGAACTAAGCGCATATGCAAAACGCCACCTAACCCATCATTCAAGCGGGACGCCTAACGGCGCCCCTTAATTCAAACGTTAGGGTTTTATTATGCAAAAAACTACACTCATAATTATCGGCATTGCAGCAATTCTTTTATGTTTCACTATATTCGCCAAATCCGCATCATCAGGAAAACCCTCCGATTTTCCTGATGATGAAAATGGAAATGTACTCCGCCAAATGCAAAAAAATGGGGATGATTTAACAAAATCTCGAAACGTAGATTTTACAGTTGTTTTACCAAATCAGCAGGCAGCGGAAAAATTAGCCGACCATTTTAAAAAACTTAATTACAAAGTTGAAATTGAAAACTCTGGGACTGTAAGCGACCTTCCTTGGGATGTTAGAGTAGTAAAAAACATGATCCCAACTCATACTGATATAACAAACTTTGAGCAAGAGTTAGCTAATTTTGCTGCTCCACTTGGTGGGCGTAATGATGGTTGGGGCAGCTTTGCGCAATAACACTTACAACCCTAACCCATCATTCAAGCGGGACTTGCTAAAGCAAGCCCCTTAATTCAAACGTTAGAGATATATGAGTAATATTGAAAAAATTGGAATGTTATTTACTTGTTTATTGCTTACAACTGCAACTCTATTTAATTACTCCTATTTAAGTGCTTTTACTCTAACTAGTAAAATTTTCATGTTTTTTAGCGGGTTTCTCGCATTGTTTTTTGCAGTAGATTTCACGGCAAAATCATTTACTCCTCATTCTTTTGGGGTTGCTGTGGGTGGCGCAGCCACCATAATTGCTCTACTATTTTGCATAGTATTTAGCTTTATTTCTGGTAGTTTTATAAATTCTGGAGCTCATCCAGATGTTGGTACTCAATTACTTTATTTTATATTTATACTTATTAAAAATAGTCCCTTAACAATTATTGCTGGTTGTTTTTGGGGTTGGGTATGTCAAAAGGTTTTTATAAAGTTACAACAATCTCTAACCCATCATTCAGACCGCAAGGGTCTTCACCGTGGAACATAAGTGCTTAAGCACTTTGTTCGCACGCGAAAGCGGGACGCCTAACGGCGCCCCTTAACTCAAACGTTAGGCATAAAACCTTTATGGCGTTTTCATCTGACTATCCGCACATATCTCAGTGGGTTACATACCACGGAAAAATGACCATCACTCAAATTGGTGAAAGTGCTATTGAGGTTGCTTTAGCTGACGCTGGTGGTGTGCCAAACGATGGAAAGTTTCAAGGCGCTTCAGTAGATGAGGCCCTTTCAAAAGCAAACCAAGCTTTACCTGCTTGGCTAAAGGAAACTAAAAACTTATTAGATAGTTTGGTTTCTGGAGAGTTAAAGGCAACAAATATTGAGTTTTTATGTGTCGCTGGTTGGCCACCTGTGAGAAATCCGTTTTATGTGGCAGCCTGAGTAATAAATGGGGTCAGACACGATATTAATCATTGACTTTTGTGCAATAAAGGTATATTTTTTATACCGTGATTAATTTTGAATTTGATGAAACGAAAAGTCAGGCTAATCTTCTTAAGCATGGTATCAATTTTATTGATGCTCAAGATTTATGGAACGACCCTAGTCTATTGGAAATTCCAGCAAAAACAGAGGATGAGTCAAGATACCTGATAATTGGGCTGATTAACAAAAAGCACTGGTCAGCCATTATTACCTACAGGGGCGCTGTGATTAGGCTTATTTCTGTTCATCGCTCTCGCAACGAGGAGGTTGCACACTATGAAAGCTAAAGATTTTGAACAACAATTTGATGAGACTATTGACATCACCCCTGCGCTAGATTTATCAAAAGCGAGACGTGTTCTGCAAGAACAAAGGCGTGTTAATGTTGATTTTCCTACTTGGATGATTGAATCGCTAGACCGAGAAGCTGGAAAACTTGGCGTAACAAGGCAATCCGTTATTAAAGTTTGGCTTGCAGAGCGCCTTGAAAAAACCGCCTAATCCAGCCAACCAGCTATAGCATCGGCTGATTTCAAACGATAGGCATCATAAGGCTGAAGCTATGAGCGAGCATCTACCAGCACCACAGTTTGGTTCATTTATATCTAAGTGGGTTTTTGGAGTTCTAATAGTCGGCCTGATTCCAGCATTCCTCACATTTTTCGTTCCAGCTTTAGCAATATCAACGTGGCTTGCGGTTGCGTCTTTCATTGCAAGCGCTTTTGCCGCTGGTTACCTCACTATTCGGCAATTGCGGCAGTTTCGTTGCCCGCGCTGCAGGGAGAGTATCCAAAAGCATGAAGACACGCAGAATCAAGAAAGCGTGCCTATTGTGTATTTCTGCAAATCATGTGATGCCGTATGGGACACAGGGCTTAGGACGCCAACTAGCTTATGAGCAATACATTTAATTAGATGCTATTATAGTAATACCAGTTAAAAACCATCGGCCTGAAACCCGCATGGATATTGGCTTGCAGAGGCATGTTTTATGTGAATAATCACTTAATTGCAGCGAGTCATTTTCTAGCGTCATTAATCATGGCCCACGCTAGAATGTCAACTTTACAATCCGCTTGTTAATCGCAATTAAAAACAATAATATACTTATTCAGAACAGGCAAAATACACATGAAAATTTTTTACGATCTTAACGTTAAAGACATTAACAAGCTCTTTGTTGGGTTATTTATTTTTGAGATTTTTCTCGTCATTGCATATGTGGGGGGGTTGTTGCTTGATCACCCAACTAAGTTTTTTAATTTTAATGGCGAGGCAAACCTACCCTCTTGGTTTTCATCCACCCAGTATTTGTTAATAGGCTTGGTTTTTCTTGTAAAAAGGGATCAGTGCAACACAAATGTCTCGCCTTCGCGTTTTTTCTTTTTAATGGGTGCGATTGGTTTTATATTTTTATCAGCCGACGAGGCCGCCCAAGTTCACGAAACCATGAATGGTGTTATTCAAAATGTTAATTGGTTGCCACGTTTTAAGGGTGGCAATGGCATATGGATATTTATTTATGGATTGTTTGGATTAGCACTCTTGCTTTATACATTTCGCGACATATTTAGGATGTGGCAGCGTTATAGGCGACAAACAAGCATTATGGTGATTGGTTTTATAATACTTGTTATTGGCTCGGCTGGCTTAGAAGCGTTTGGTTACGAGTATTTGAGTAGCAGGCTGACTCCTTTAGCCTTTATGTTTGAGGCGGCTGGGGAAGAGTTTTTAGAAATGTTAGGCGTGAGCATCATACTTTATGGTGCCTTATTGCTATTATTAGACAAAGATGAAGGTCAATAACCCCATTGTTTACTGCCGCTAATATTGTTATTGCACTGGTTGCACTTTTGCACGTGTATTTTTTAGTGTTAGAAACGTTTTTGTGGGATAAACCGCTAGGTTTGCGCACTTTTAAACTCACACCAGAATTCGCCAAAGCCAGCAAGGTTTTAGCTGCAAACCAAGGTTTATACAATGGCTTTTTAGCCGCTGGTTTATTTTGGGGATTAAGCATGGGCGCGGCTGGCAAGCCGATTTTAATATTCTTTCTATGCTGCGTTTTGATTGCAGGTTTGTACGGCGCAGCCACCGTAGGCAAAAAGATCCTGTTTATTCAAGCGCTACCTGCAGCAATCGGCTTGTTACTTTTACTCATGTAAATTGCTTGTAATTTCTTTTAGTTTTAAACTAGCCGAATGAAAACCACTTTTATATTATCTTCCACGCTCGCCATCCACGCTGCAATAGTCGCGCACGAGGTAGATATTGAATCCCTAGACCGCGCGATTGGCGATGGCGACCATTACCTCAACATGAAGCGTGGTAGCGAAGTGATTGCAGGTATGTATAACGAACTTTTACCGTTGCCGCCCGATGAAGTTTTGCAAAAAATAGGTATGAAGCTACTAAGCACAATCGGCGGGGCTTCTGGCGCACTGTTTGCCAGCTTTTTTATGGGCATGGCAAAATATTTAAAAGAAAATCACACCAAAATAAACGAGTTAAATGCCAACCTTGAAACTGCCGCCGCCTTTGCCTATGGTGTGCAAAGCATGATGATGCGCGGCAAATCCAACGTGGGCGAAAAAACCATGTTAGATGTTTTAGTGCCTGTTTCCACCACTTTCACCATTGCAGCGGCGCATGGTAAAAACGTTGCGGAAATCTGCAAAGAAGTTAAAAATGCCGCCGATAAAGGTTTGGAATACACGCGTGACTTAGTGGCCACCAAAGGCCGCGCCGCAGGGCTGGGCGAACGCGCTATTGGCCACTTAGACCCTGGTGCGAAAAGCTGCCAAGTGATGGTGAACGCAGTATGTGATTTGCTTTTGAAAAAATAAATTGTGAAAAAATTCATCAATAAAGTAGACGATATTCTCACCGAAAGCCTTTCTGGCTTCGCTTTAGCCCACAGCGATTTAGTGCAACTTCACCTTGAGCCCAATTTTTTAACGCGTAAAAATAAAGCACAAAATAAAGTAGCGATTATCTCTGGCGGCGGTTCTGGGCATGAGCCTTTGCACGCAGGCTACATTGGCTACGGCATGCTAGATGCGGCTTGTCCAGGCTATGTTTTCAGCTCACCCACGCCAGACCAAATGCTGGCTGCAGCCGAAGCAGTGCATGCTAATAAGGGCATTTTATTTATTGTAAAAAACTATGCTGGCGATGTGATGAATTTTGAAATGGCGGGCGAGATGTTGGCGTTTGAGCACGCAACGATTTTAACTAGCGATGACTGCGCTGTCATCAACAGCACTTACACCACTGGCCGCCGTGGCGTAGCAGGCACGGTTATTGTCGAAAAATGTGTTGGCAGTTTGGCAGAAACAGGTGCAGATTTAGCCGCTTGCAAAGCGCTAGGTGATAAAGTAAATGCTCGTACCGCCAGCATTGGCGTGGCTCTCACAAGCTGCACCGTGCCCGCTGCTGGTCGCCCTACTTTTGATATCGGCGACAATGAAATTGAAATGGGCGTGGGTATTCACGGTGAGCCAGGCCGCAAGCGCGAAGCCATGCGCGAGGCAGATGCGATTGTAAAAGATATGGTGGAGGCAATTTTGGCCGACTTTACAGCTAGAAACATGGAGCCCACAAAAAATAGCGAGATTTTGCTATTGGTGAATGGCTTTGGTGCCACGCCGCTGATGGAGCTTTATTTGCTCTACAACAGCGCCGCAAAACTGCTCAATATACATGGTTTGCAGATTACACGCTCACTCGTCGGCAATTACACCACCGCGCTGGATATGGCGGGCGGCTCGATTACTGTTTGCTTGCTAGATGATGAAATTAAACAGCATTGGGATAGCCCTGTGCATACAGCAGCTTTGCGCTGGGGCATGTAACCTAAGTTTAAATCAAGATTCCCAGCCTGCGTGTTTGTCAACCCATTTTAAACTGACCCAATACCAAATCGTCATGGGTATCATCATGGCAACCCAGCTCCAATCATTAATTAAAAACAACTTGGCTACCATTGCATTTTTTGAAAACAGCACCCAAGGCACACAATACAAAGCAAATATCGCACAGCTAATCACCAGTATTAACGCCATTTTTCGTGTGTGTATATTGGCATAGGCCATCGTCACCCAAATAGGCGTTTTGTCGATTGGTTTCATGACTGCCCTTTTTTATGAATTAAGCGAAATCTTAACTCAAAACATTATCCATGTGCGTTATTGCTTCTACATGCTATTCTGCTAGCCTTATTTATTTTGCAACTTAATATGATGAATACCACTGAAACCTTTATACCGAGCAAAGACGCCTCGCTCGAATCTTCAATCAGCACATTACAAGGCAAACTATTAGCACTTGGTTTTCATGTTGAAGAACGTTCATGGCTAAATGAAATTGAAGGCATTTGGTCTGTGCATGTGAGCGACCGCGATTGCCCACGACTTTTTAGCAACGGCAAAGGTGGCTCACAATTAGCCGCTCGCGCCAGTGCGCTGGGCGAATATTTTGAGCGTTTAAGCACTAATTATTTTTGGACGCATTTTTACTTGGGTGAAGCGATAGCCAATAAGGATTTTGTGCATTATCCGAATGAGCAATGGTTTAAAGTTACTAGTGACGAATGGCCTAAAGAGTTATTAACACCTGAGTTGCAAAAGTTTTATAACCCTGAAGGTGGCGCAATCGCCAACCAGTTAATTGACCTTAATTCTGGCAACGCTGAGCGCGGCATTTGCGCGATTCCATACACGCGTTTACGTGACAACAAAACCGTGTTGTTTCCTGTGAATCTCATCGGCAACTTGTACGTAAGTAACGGCATGTCCGCCGGCAACACCATGATGGAAGCGCGTACCCAAGCATTGGCAGAAATTTTTGAGCGCGACATCAAATATAAAATTATCCGCGAAGGTATTTGCCTGCCAGACGTGCCAGAAACCGTGATTAATCGCTACCCACGCATCGCGGCGGGCATTGCAGGCTTGCGTAAAGCGGGCTATGGTATTTTGGTAAAAGATGCTTCATTAGGCGGGCAATATCCTGTCATGAATGTCACGCTATTGCACCCAGAAGATCAAGGTTGTTTTGCCAGCTTCGGCGCACACCCGCGCTTTGAAGTGGCGCTAGAACGCGCATTGACTGAATTACTGCAAGGCCGTGCTATTGATGGTTTAAAAGACTTTGCCGCGCCAGGTTTTGATATGGAAGAAATCGCCGATTCACAAAACTTAGAAATCCACTTTGTGGATTCCAGCGGCGTGATTAGCTGGGACTTTTTACGCAGTACGCCAGATTATGAATTTGTTGATTGGAACTTCGGAACAACGACGGGAGAAGATTACAATTGGTGCGTGAACACCATTCATGCAAGCGGCCACGATATGTACATTGCCGATTTCACCCATTTAGGCGTATATGCCTGCCGCATTTTTGTACCAGGTATGAGTGAAATTTACCCTGTAGAAGAACTGCATTGGGAAAACAATAGTGTAGGTAACCGCGTGCGGCCTTATGCATTAAGACTGCAAGATTTAAACCAAGCTGACTCAGCTGAGTTACTTGAGACTTTGCTAGATTTGGACTTGGCGGATGAGCTGCCAGTCACGACTTTAATTGGACTATGTGCTGACCCGAACACCACTTGGGTAGATTTGCGTGTAGGTGAACTTAAAACATTAGCCGCCCTAGCTTGCAATAGCACAGATGATATTTTAGATGGCTGTGCATGGATTGCACAATTTAACGAACTGCCAGCCTCGCGCGCAAAAGTGTATCGTTGCATAGCCAATATCGTGCAGCTGAATGAAGAGCTGGGGAACAGCGCGCCTTTTGAAGAAAATTTAATTTTACTTTATGGCGCAGAAACACTAAAACTAGCACACAAACTGGTGAATTGTGAACAACAGTATTTAGGTTTGGGTAATTTAGGCACCAATATGGAAGGCAGCTTGATGCATCAACAATTATTGGTAGCTTATGGCAAAGTTTGGAAGCCTGCAGTAAACTAAATCAATGAAAATACCTAATAGACTACAACCTCTAGTTGAAGACGGTTTAATCGACGATGTAATTCGCCAACTGATGAGCGGCAAAGAAGCCATGGTGTTTGTGGTGCGCTGTGGTGAAGAAGTACGTTGCGCTAAGGTGTATAAAGAAGCGAATAAAAGAAGTTTTCGACAAAGTGTGGATTACACCGAAGGCCGCAAAGTAAAAAATAGTCGCCAAGCACGTGCTATGCAAAAAGGCAGCAAATATGGCCGCGAATCGCAAGAGGCAACTTGGCAAAGCGCAGAGGTGGACGCGTTATATCGTCTAGCCGCGGCAGGCGTTCGTGTACCGAAGCCGTATAACTTTTATGAAGGCGTGTTGTTAATGGAGTTGATAACCGCTGAAGATAGTAACGCTGCACCACGCTTAAATGATGTGCAACTTACTAGTGAGATTGCTCGTGAGTATCACCAGTTTTTAATTGAGCAAGTAGTACGTATGCTGTGCGCAGGCATCGTGCATGGCGATTTATCTGAGTTTAATATATTGGTTGGTAGCGATGGTCCTGTGATTATCGACCTGCCGCAAGCGGTAGACGCCGCAGGTAATAATCATGCTAAAGAAATGCTAGCGCGCGATGTGAACAACATGGCAACTTATTTTGGACAATTTGCGCCAGAATTAAAAGCTACACAATATGCTAAAGAGATTTGGGCGCTGTACGAGCGCGGTGAATTAACCCTTGAAACCAAACTCACAGGCCATTTTGAGCAACAAGAAAAGGCAGTTGATATGCGTAGTGTGATGCGCGAAATTGATAATGCTAAGTTTCAGGAGAAAGCCCGTTTGGCAAGGCTCGCGGAAGCGCAAAAAACTTAACTAATCTTTAAAAACCTGTTGCCACAATGCGCTTACATGGTTGACATTGGCACTTACAGATTTAGCCTCCACTCTTAATTGCGTTGCGCCTTGCAGTTTTAGTGTATGTTGCGTAATGCGAAACTCCCGATAAGCCAGCACAACCTTTTCAGCAAGTTTATGCTCGATAATATGAAGCGATGCAAGGAGTTTTAATAGTCCAATATTACCAATATTTGCAGTCAGTTGAGGGTGCTGTTTCGCATTTGCCAGCACCAGATACTGCACCATAAATTCCACATCAACAATACCGCCAACGCTATGTTTAACATCGAACATACCTGCTACAAAAGTTTGAGCTGCACGCATTTTCTCGCGCATAGTAATCACTTCAAATTTTAGTTTCTCTGTGTCTCGCTCCTGCGTCATCACTTCAATCCTAATCTTCTCAAAAACCGCACCAATACTGGCATCTCCTGCTACAAATCGCGCGCGCGTAATGGCTTGGTGCTCCCACACCCAGGCTTTATTGAGCTGATAATCGCGAAAGGCCGCAACGCTACTCACAAGCAAACCACTATTGCCATCAGGGCGCAATTGCAAATCAGTTTCGTAGAGTAAGCCTGCAGAAGTTAAGCTGTTAAACCAGTTATTAATGCGCTGCGCAAAACGCGCATATACTTCGCTGGCTTCTGGCGCGACATCATCATAGAGAAAGATAATATCTAAATCTGAGGCGTAGCCCAGCTCTTTACCGCCTAATTTGCCATAACCAATAACAGCAAATTTTGGTGTCTTAAGATGCGCGCCCTTCACATTCGGCCAAATGGTTGTTAATGCGACGCTCAAAATCAAATCCGCAAGCGCACTCAAATAATCCGAAAGCGTTTCTAACGTAACTTCATCGTTGATATCTTGCGCCGCAAAGCGAAATATATTGGCATGCTTAAAATGACGCATCACGTCCATCTGGCGTTCAATATCACCATCAAACTCGCTCAAGCGCTTTGTCAATTCTGTGTGCATAGCCACAAAATCTGGTGCGGCGTATAAAGTGCGTGTATCTAATAATTCGTCTAATAAAATGGGATGCTGCGCTAGATAATTCGCCAACCATGGGCTGCTGCTACAGAGTTTCACCAACAATCCCATGGCTTGCGTATGCTCGGCCAATAGCGCTAAATAGCTGGCGCGGCGACAAATACTCTCAAACACATCGGTCACGCGCAGTAGCGTAGTACCCGGGTTTGGCATCGTTGCAGATTGCGCAATGGCATGCGGCATCAGTCGATCAAAACGTAGGCGACTGAGTTCAGGCAATTGCTGATAACGATTACTCTGACGCAACATTTGCAAGCGAGAAAGCGTTTCCTCGACATCGCCATATCCCTTATTCAGCAAGGCTTTTAGGGCAGACTCTTTATCGAAAGTTCCCTGCCAAACGCTAGTTTCATTTGATATCTTATCCACTTCCTCAGGCTGACTTTTGTCACTAAACGTTGCATCAAAATGCGCTGCAACAAGCTGACGATGCACATTGAGCTGGCTTAAAAACGCGTCCCAATCCCTAACATTCATGGCATTGGCAATACGCGTTTTTGCTTCAACTGACTTTGGTAACTCTTGCGTTTGCTGATCTTCCACATACATGAGTCTGTGTTCTAAATTTCGCAAAAAAACATAGGCTTCCGTCAATTCGTCTACTGCTTTTTCTTGCAACAATCCTTTGTTTTTTAAAAGTTTTAACACTTCTAAAGTTGGCTTAATTTGCAAACTTGCATCTTGCCCTCCACGAATCAGCTGAAACACTTGTGCGATAAATTCAATTTCACGAATGCCACCACGCCCTAATTTAATATTATCTATCTGGCCTTTTTGCGTTACATCGCGATGAACCTGCAACTTTAAATCGCGCATGCTGGCGAGCGCATTAAAGTCTAAATATTTTCTAAAAATAAACGGTTTAAGCAGCTTTTCTACACTGCCCTGTGGCCCAACAACCACGCGTCCTTTGATCCAAGCATAACGCTCCCACTCGCGGCCATTATTTTGGTAATAATCTTCTAGCGCATCTAAATTTGAAACCAAAACCCCCTCGCTACCAAATGGTCGAAGTCGCATATCCACGCGAAAAACAAAGCCATCTTCGGTTTTCTCGTCTATGGTAGCGATGAGTTTTTTTGCCAGTATGGTGAAAAAATCTTGGTTAGAAATGACGTTATCACCCAAAACACCTTCTGTCTCACCTTCTTCCTCGTAAGCAAAAATCAAATCAATGTCGGAAGACACGTTCAACTCACCACCGCCGAGTTTACCCATACCTATAACAATTAAATGTTGCGGCGTGCCACTGCTATCTAGAGGCCTGCCATGTATAGCTTGCAGCCATGTTTGCAAATATTGAGCCGCTGTATTTAAAGTGATTTCTGCCAAGGTGGTAGTGGTTTGCACCACTTCATTAAGACTATCGGCCGTAGAGCCAGCTAAACCATTTAAATCACGGTACATCATGCGCAACATCACGCGCTGGCGTAGCTGACGTAACGCTTTTTTGAGTGAGCTTTCGTCGCTAATTTTTGAGGCGCATAAAAACGCTTCCATTTCTGCAATAACATACAATTGCTGATGATTTTGTAGCAAATCATGCAACAACTCCGCATCTTTCGATAACAATCGAGCCGCAAATGAACTGCAATCCACCAAGCGGCTTATACCCGTTACAAAACTAGCTGTAGCGTGGTTTTCAGACAACAATTTATCAAGTGTAAGCATCAGTTTTTTAAGGTAGTATGACTAATAAACAGAAGCAACATCTTACCTTAATCATTATTATAATTCGTACTATTGGGAGTGTAGCAGCATGTCAATCGAGTCAGTTCTTCATGAAAGTCGCGTTTTTGAACCATCAGAAGTATTCAAACAACAAGCAACTGTATCTGGCATGGCCGCATATAACAAGATATGCGCAGAATTTGATGCCGATTACGCAGGCACTTGGGCAAAACTAGCACGCGAACTATTGGTGTGGCATAAGCCATTTACTAAAACACTGAATGTAGAAAATGCGCCGTTTTATAAATGGTTTGAAGATGGCGAACTGAACGTTTCCGCCAATTGCCTAGATAAACACTTAGCCACAATCCCCAATAAAACCGCGATTATTTTTGAAGCTGATAACGGCGATAGCAAACACGTGACTTACAAAGAGCTGTATCACCAAGTGTGCCAATTTGCGAATGGCCTAAAAAAGCTTAATTTAAGTGTTGGCTCACGCGTCATTATTTACATGCCTATGGGCATTGAAGCCGTCGTCGCCATGCAAGCTTGCGCGCGGCTGGGTTTAATTCACAGCGTGGTTTTTGGCGGTTTTTCCGCAAAAAGCATCCACGAACGCATTTTAGATGCTGGTGCTTCGGCAATTATTACGACTGACGGCCAATTTCGTGGCGGTAAAACACTGCCATTAAAAACTGCTGTGGATGAAGCGATTGCCATGGGCGGTTGTGAGAGCATTCAAAAAGTTGTTGTGCTGAAAAAAACTGGCCAAGAAGTCACTTGGGGCAAGAATGATATCTGGTGGAGCGACTTAATTGCAAATGTTGCCGATACATGTGAGCCAGTGATGGTGAATGCAGAACATTCGCTGTTCTTGCTTTATACGAGCGGCTCGACAGGTAAGCCAAAAGGCGTGCAGCATAGTTCTGCAGGCTATTTGCTACATGCGCTCAACACTATGCGCTGGACGTTTGACGTCAAAGATAACGACGTATTTTGGTGTACCGCCGATGTGGGCTGGATTACGGGCCATACCTATGTCACTTATGGGCCATTGGCGATGGGCGCGACGCAGATTATCTTTGAAGGCATCCCCACTTATCCCGATGCTGGCCGTTTTTGGCAAATGATAGAAAAACATAAAGTCACCATTTTTTACACCGCGCCGACTGCAATTCGCTCGCTCATTAAAGCGTCAGAAACCACCGCCAGCCTACATCCCAAAGCTTCTAACTTATCCAGTTTGCGCATTTTGGGTTCTGTCGGCGAGCCGATTAACCCAGAAGCATGGATGTGGTATTACGAAAACGTCGGCGGTAGCCGTTGCCCAATTGTAGATACGTTTTGGCAAACAGAAACGGGCGGCCATGCCATCACACCGCTACCAGGCGCGACTGCGCTTGTTCCTGGCTCATGCACGCTACCGTTCCCTGGTATTGCTATTGATGTGGTCGATGAAACGGGCAAAGAAGTGCCTTGGGGCACAGGCGGTTTATTGGTGATTAAAAAACCTTGGCCATCGATGATACGCACTATTTATAACGACCCTGAGCGCTATAAATCGAGCTATTACCCAGTTGACTTGGGCGGTACAACTTACCTCGCTGGTGATGGCGCGGTACGCGATGCCAAAACTGGCAACTTCACCATTATGGGTCGCATTGACGACGTGCTAAACGTGTCTGGCCACAGGCTAGGCACCATGGAAATTGAATCCGCACTCGTCTCCAACCCGCTCGTCGCAGAAGCCGCCGTGGTAGGCAAACCACATGATATTAAAGGTGAATCCGTCGTCGCGTATGTAGTGCTAAAAGGCGCGCGTCCAACAGGTGAAGAAGCGAAAAAAATCGTCGAAAATTTACGCAATTGGGTAGGCAAAGAAATTGGCCCAATCGCCAAACCAGATGAAATAAGGTTCGGCGACAACCTACCCAAAACCCGCAGCGGTAAAATTATGCGCAGACTGTTACGCAGCTTAGCCAAAGGCGAAGAAATCACCTCGGATATTTCTACGCTGGATAACCCTGCGATTTTGGAGCAATTGAAAGAGGTCGTGCGTTAAGCATTAAAAGCAATCACGGCATTAGTCCCGTTTCGGGTAAAATAGCGTTTTTTCTAAATAGCTATATAAAATGTCATTGCAAGAAGAAATCAAGCGCCGCCGTACCTTTGCCATTATTTCTCACCCTGATGCGGGTAAAACCACGCTTACCGAGAAGTTATTGTGGTTTGGCGGTGCGATTCAAGTGGCGGGTGAAGTGCGCGGTCGTAAGGCTTCGCGCCATGCGACGAGCGATTGGATGGAGCTAGAAAAGCAACGCGGCATTTCGGTAACCTCATCCGTCATGCAGTTCCCTTATCGTGAACACATGATTAATCTGCTGGATACGCCCGGACATGATGATTTCTCTGAAGATACTTACAGAACATTAACGGCGGTAGATTCTGCCGTGATGGTGATTGACGCGGTGAACGGCGTGGAAGCACAAACGATTAAGCTACTTAACGTGTGCCGCATGCGCGACACGCCAATTATCACGTTTATTAACAAACTAGACCGTGAAAGCCGCGAGCCGATTGAATTACTGGATGAGATAGAAACCACACTGGGCATGGAATGCGCGCCGATGACCTGGCCGATTGGTATGGGTAAATCGTTTCGCGGTGTTTATAACCTCTATACCGATACCATTTCGTTTTTTGATCCTCGCGCTGAAAAAGGCACTTCAGAAGTGATTAAAGGCCTAGATAATCCGCGCTTGGATGAGTTGTTAGGTCACGTGGCGGCGCAGTTGCGAATCGATATTGAGTTGGTGCGCGGTGCATCGCACACTTTTGACGCGGCACGTTTTTTAAGCGGCAAACAAACGCCCGTGTATTTTGGTTCTGCCATTAACAACTTTGGCGTGCAAAGCTTATTAGACGCCGTTGTGGACTTATCCCCTGCTCCGCTAGCGCGCAACACAGCTAGCCGATTAGTTGCGCCAGATGAGCCAAAATTCTCAGGTTTTGTGTTCAAAATTCAAGCGAATATGGACCCAAAACATCGTGACCGCATCGCGTTTTTGCGCGTGTGTTCTGGCCGTTTTGAGCGCGGCATGAAAATCAAACAAGTCTCTACTGGCAAGCTGATGGCCGTGAACAACGCCATCACCTTTATGGCGCAAGACCGCACCACCATGGATGAAGCGTATTCGGGCGACATTATCGGCATACCAAATCATGGCACGATTAAGGTTGGCGATACGTTTAGTGAAGGCGAAGCGCTAAAGTTCACTGGCATTCCAAGTTTCGCGCCCGAGTTTTTCTGCCGTGCGCGCATTAAAAACCCGATGAAAATGAAGCAATTGCAAATTGGCTTGAAGCAGCTATCAGAAGAAGGTGCGGCGCAATTATTTCGTCCATTATTAAGCAACGATTTAATTTTAGGCGCAGTCGGCATGTTGCAATTCGAGGTGGTCGCGCACCGTTTGGAGCACGAATACAGCGTAGATATGGTGTTTGAGCCATACGATTGCTATACCGCGCGCTGGCTGAAAGGCAGCGACGCCGACCTTAAAGCCATCGCCGATAAATATGGCTTTAACGTCGGTTTAGATGGCGCAGATGGCTACGTCTACCTCGCGCCAAATCGCGTGAATTTGCAAATGGCGCAAGAGCGTTACCCTGAGATTGAATTTGCGGAAACGCGCGAGATTGTTTAATTAGGTCGACCTCATAAACATCTAAAGTTATTTAATTATTTGTCGATACATAGGTATAGTTAACCTAATAGTTAGATTAAAAATGATAATCCCGCCAATTCCAATTAATGAAAAAGATCGACTTAAAAGCCTGAAGTCGCTTAATATTTTAGACACAGCACCTGAAGAGCGTTTTGACCGATTAACACGCATGGCGCAACGCATTTTTGGCGTTCCTATCGCATTGGTCAGCCTAGTTGACGATAACCGCCAGTGGTTTAAGTCTTGTGCTGGTCTCGGTGTGACTGAAACACCGCGTGACATTTCATTTTGTGGGCACGCCATACTCGGTGACGATGTTTTTATCATACCTGACGCTCAAAAAGATGTACGTTTTAGCGATAATCCACTGGTAATAGACTATCCAAATGTTCGCTTTTACGCTGGCTGTCCTATCAAAGCGCCTGATGGAAATAAATTAGGTACTTTGTGCATTATCGACGACATTCCAAGAACACTTAGTAATGAAGACATTGGAGTAATCAAAGACCTTGCAAATATGGTAGAGCAAGAAATTGCAGCTGTACATATGGCAACCATGGACGAACTAACCCATGTATTGAACCGGAGAGGCTTTATGATGCTTGCGCGGCATAGCTTAAACCTGTGTGTGCGGCAAAAAATCCCAGCTTCATTGGTTTACCTAGATTTAGATAAATTTAAGAGGATTAATGACGAATTTGGGCACGATGAAGGCGATAAGGCATTGGCCAACTTTGCGGAAATAATTAAAAACACAATCAGAGGCTCTGATTTAGTCGCTAGACTAGGCGGCGATGAATTTGCAATATTGTTAACAGATGCAACAAAAAGACTCGCAAATGATGTTATTAATAAACTCGGCTGGGCTTTAGAACAACATAATCTAGTGGCAAATGCTGGGTATAGTATTAACTTCTCTTACGGTATTCTAGAATTTGATATTGACGAACACACGAGTGTTGAAGATTTACTCGCTAAAACAGACAAAGTGATGTTTAAACATAAAAATGACCTCAGCAGGTTTAATGTCACTGAAACTAATTTTGAAAATACAAGCGCTAAAATCATTCCATTAGCGGTTTTTCAGTAAGCATATAGTAAGACTACAACCCGCAATTTGGATATATATTTATCTAAGCCTCGAACGCTTCGCATAATTGGCTGAGCATTTGCCCAAATAGCGGCAATACTTCCTCTTTGCTATGTGGGCTATCGTCATCGGTGCCTGCCACCACAAAACTTACGGTGAGTTTATCTAGATTCTCACGAAACTCGCTCCAATGCTCGGCCTCAGCTTCGCCAATTAGTTTAAATTTAGTAAATCCTGATTCTATAATTTCCAACAGTTCCGCCTCTGGCAAACCAGAAAATAAGGTTTTAGCGATGATGATTTGTGCGGCAGTTAAATCAGGCATGAGCTTTTCGGTGGCTAGTGGCGCAGTAAAAAATGCAAACGTCAGTAGCGCGAAAGTTTGATACACGCTTAACATATCAAAATTATTTTTGTGCTCAAACGCGGGCTGCCTATCGGCTGCTTGAATCGCCTTAAAAGTAACGTAACTGGCTAAATAATGCGCAGAATCAAGCGCGTTATATTCGCTTAAATTAATGTTGTGTTTTGTACCATCATCATCAAATGTTTCTGCCAAACATAAAGCGTGCAATAAGGTAAGTCGTTTTGAATAATCCATATAATCTCTTAATTAATAAAAGGCTTAGCTAATTTCAGGCATGCATTCTAATTGTTCATGAAGTTCTAGCCAACGCATTTCAGCATCATCTATAAAATTATTCAACTCAGATTGACGCTTAAGTAAGTGTTGTAATTCTACTTTATTTTCAAGTTCATACAGGCTAGGTTCGCTGGCGCGCGCATCTAAACTCGCTTTTTCAAGTTGCCACTTTTCGAGGTGTTTATCGATTTGTTCGGTTTCTTTTAATAATGGCCGACGCGCCAAAATACGTGCTTGGCGATCTTGTTTTTGTTGCGCATAACTGTTTAAATTGGATGGTCTGGAAGCCAATACTGGCAAGGCTTGCAGAGCATCGTTTTTTTCGGATTTTTGTGCGCTTTTTTGCAACGTCTTTTGCGACTCTAGCCATAATTTATAGTCTTCCAAATCGCCATCAAACGCTTCGGCTTTGCCATGCGCAACCAATACAAATTTATCGCAACTCGCTCTTAATAAGGCTCTGTCATGCGAAACTAATATCACACCACCTTCATAATCTTGTAGCGCAAGCGTGAGCGCGTGACGCATTTCCAAATCCAAATGGTTTGTCGGTTCGTCCAATAAAAGCAAATTCGGTCGTGTCCAAATAAGCAAAGCCAAAGCTAGTCGAGATTTTTCACCGCCCGAAAAATTTTCAATATTACTTCGCGCCATGTCACCTTTAAAATCAAAGCCGCCAAGATAATTCAAATGTTCCTGCTCGCGTGTCGATGGGTCTAGCCGCAGCATGTGTTGCAGCGGCGATTCGTTGGGGCGAAGTTGCTCTAATTGGTGTTGCGCAAAATAGCCGATTTTTAAATCTTTGCCTTCCACGCGCTTCCCAGCTAATGGCTTTAATTCTGCGGCTAACAACTTAATCAACGTCGATTTACCTGCGCCATTTTTGCCCAGCAAGCCAATGCGCTCGCCTGGACGAATTGTCAGCTTCACTTGATTGAGTATAGTTTTATCTGAATGGGTTAAATCTTTATATCCAGCATCACTATCGTCTAGCACCAGCAAAGGGTCTGGTGCGCTCACGGGCGCGCGAAACTCGAAGTTAAATTGCGAATCGACATGCGCGGCAGAAATCATTTCCATGCGCTCCAGCGCCTTAATGCGGCTTTGCGCCTGGCGCGCCTTGGTGGCCTGCACGCGAAAACGGTCGATATAACTATGCAAATGCGCAACTTTGCGTTGCTGCTTTTCATACATGGCTTGTTGCAAAGCCAGCTTTTCTGCACGTTGTCGCTCAAAGTCTGAGTAACCGCCGCGATACAAGGTAATGCGCTGCTGCTCGATGTGCAGCACGTTATCAATCACGGCATCCAAAAAATCTCTATCATGAGAAATAAGTAGTAAAGTACCGCGATATTCGCGCAACCAACCTTCTAGCCAAATCACCGCATCTAAATCCAAGTGGTTGGTCGGCTCATCCAACAACAATAAATCACTGCGACACATTAATGCACGCGCCAAATTCAAACGCACGCGCCAACCACCAGAAAACTCGCTTACAGCCCTTGCTAAATCTGTCTGAGAAAAACCTAAACCATCCAATAAAGCCGAAGCACGCGCTTTGGCCGAATAGCCTTCAATATCCGTTAAACGATGATGCAACTCGGCGATTTTATCGCCTTCATGATTCGCTTCCGCCGCAATTATGGCACTTTCAATTTCACGTAACTCTGCATCGCCATCCAGCGTAAACTCAAGCGCGGGCTGATTGAGCGCTGGCGTTTCTTGCGCCACATGTGCAATCACCCAGTTTGGCGGGATTTCCAAATCGCCGACTTCTGGCTGCAACTCGCCACGCAATAAGGCAAAAAGCGAAGTTTTGCCCGCGCCGTTAGCGCCAATTAAACCGACTTTATGTCCAGGGTGTAGCTGAAACGAAGCCGCTTCCAGCAATACTTTTACCCCTCGCGTAAGCGTTAAATTTCTAAATTGAATCAACGTATGCCTTAACCAAACTTGAACTTATTCGCTAAATGTCAGCCAAATTTGCCAAAAGGCGTTATTCTAAAGCAATCTAGCCTAGTTTCTTATTAAATGTTTACGTTTTATTAACAAGTTATTCACATAAATTAAAGTAAAATAAACGCTAATATCAATGCGCAACTTCATTTTTAAAGCCATCTTAAAACTTCAAAATAAAACTCAGGCAAAATGACATTACTCAAAAAATCATCCCGCTGGGTGTTATATATAGTTCTATTGATACTGTCTATCTTCGTACTTGCAGTGTTGGCAGTGCGTTTTGTTGTTTTCCCCAATATTGATCAGTACAAAGATGATATTGCCGCTTACGCGACTAAAAAGATTGGTCAAAAAATTACGCTTGGTGACATTGAAACAGGCTGGGATGGCATTTCACCACATTTTACAATTAAAAATATCGATTTATTTGATGCTGAAAGCCGCTCTGCGTTTCATTTAAACAATGCGGAAGCGAATGTTTCTTGGCTAAGTATTCCCTTACTACATCCACATCTGTCTAACCTAGTCATTAATCAGCCTGAAATTACGATTCGACGCAAAACAGATGGTAATATCTACTTGGCTGGCATCAATTTATCTGGGCCAAGCAAGCCTGACTTTGCCAATTGGTTGCTCACTCAGCGCGAGGTGAGTATAAAAAATGCTCAATTGCTTTGGCTAGACGATATACGCAATGCGCCGCCATTATCCCTCAAACAATTAAACTTAACACTAGCTAACCCCACTTGGCGAAGCCTGTTTGGCCAACACCAATTTGAATTATCAACATTACCATCCATCGGCACTAATCAACCCATTACCGCTAATGGGAGTTTTGTAGGTAGTGATATAAGCAAACTAAAAGCATGGCATGGCGAATTACATGCGCAGCTCAAACAGGCCGATTTGGTGGTATGGCGACCTTGGCTAGACTACAAAGTATTAAATCACCCTGTAAACTTGCAAACAGGCACTGGTGATGCTGAAGTTTGGCTTGATTTTGCTGATGCTAAAATCGAAAAAGTAAAAGTGCTTGCTGCATTAAATAACTTATCATTATCTGTAAGTAATCAAACCGCTCCATTTATTGCAAAACAGCTTACGGGGAATATTGGCTGGAGCGACTTCAAAAACACGCAAACTATTAGCGCACAAAATATTAAACTCAGCACCAATACTGGACTCAATATTAGCAATGGCAGCGGATACTATGCGACAAGCATCAAAAATGGCAAACCTTGGGTCAAGGCTGATATCAAGTTAGACCAATTTAATTTAGCGACTATTAAACAACTCTCGCCTTACTTTAAGCTGCCAGAAAACGTCACCAATCAATTAAATGGATTCTCACCAGTGGGTGAGTTACAAACGCTAGCATTAGGCTATGAAGGTCGAGTAGGAAAAGATGCGGCTAAGCCGAGCGCCTACAATATTAACGCTACATTTAAAAAACTAGGCTTAACTGCCTACCAAAAAATACCTGGTTTTAGCAACCTTGCAGGTAGCATTGAAGCCAATGAAGATGGTGGCAAAGTTAACTTGAACTCCATCAATGCAATACTGGATTTAAAAGATATTTTGCGCTGGCCAATTCCTGCAGATAAATTAAACGGCCAAATAAATTGGCGCATTAATGGTGATAAGGCCAAAATAAGTGCCAAAGAATTATTTATCACCAGCCCACACATTACTGGTACCGTAAACGCCAGCTATGACATGAATGACGTTAAAGGCGGCTATTTAGATTTAAACGGGAAGTTTGGCAAAGGTAACGCTAAATATGCGACTTTTTATTATCCCATTATATTAGGTAAGCCAACCTTGCATTGGCTAGACACCTCTATTTTAGCGGGTCGCGCCGAAGATGTGAATGTTGTAGTCAAAGGCAGTCTTGATGATTTTCCCTATGTGAACAGTAAAAACCAATTGGATAAAAAACTCGGGGTATTTAAAGTAACCGCAAAAATTAGCGAAGCTTTGTTGGAGTATGGGACAGATTGGCCATTGGTTGAAGGCCTCGGTTTAGACATGCTGTTTGAAGGCAAACGTATGGAGCTTAATGCTAATAAAGGCCGTATTTATGGCAATAAAATCATCAAAAGCAAAACTGAAATCGCACAGTTAGACGCTGATTCACCCATACTGCATATTGTGAGTGAAGTGGAAGGTCCCGTGGCTGATGGCATCAAGTTTGTAAACCAAAGTCCAGTAAAATTAGTCACGCAAGGCTTCACTGATAATTTGAAAACGTCTGGAAATGGCAAATTAAACTTAGAGTTAATCATTCCTATGCAAGACTTAGAGGCCGCGAAATATAAGGGCATCTACAAAATTAGCAACGGCACTATTTTTGCCAACGCAGATGTTGGTTTGCCAGAACTCGGCAAGCTTAATGGCGTATTGAGTTTTACCGAAAATAGCTTAACTGCGCAGAATGTGAACACTGAAATTTTAGGTGGCCCAGCGCAATTTAGCTTGCGTACTGGGGCAGAAAAAATATTACGCATTACTGCTAATGGGCGCATTACTGATGCTGGTATCAAAAAATTAGCCTCAAATTCACTGATAGATAGCATACAAGGTAGCACCGATTGGACAGGTGAAATTACCATAAAAAAACCATTGGCTGATCTAAACATACGTTCAAACTTAGTGGGCATAGCCATTCAACTACCCCCGCCATTTAACAAAGCCGCTAACCAGAGTGTAGCTTTCAGTATAGAGAAAAAACAATCTAGTCCAACGAGTGACAGTGTGGATATTAAATATGGAAACCTTGTTTCGTCAAAAATATTGCGCACTGAACAATCTGGGAAACTCGCTTTCGAGCGTGGTGATATCGGCATCAACATTGCCGCAGAAGCCCCCAATGTAGCGGGTTTGTCACTACATGGCAAGTTAGATAGTGTCAATGCGGATGAATGGCTCGCGCTGTTTAACAAGCCTAGTAACAAAACTGATGCTTCATTAACCATCAACAAGGCCAATGTTGCGATACAAAAATTTGATATTTTTGGGCGTAGATTAAATGCGGTCAAATTAGTTGCACAGCCCAACGCAACTGGCTTACAAATGGCGATTGATAGTCAAGAAATTACTGGTGATGCTGAATGGCAAAATGCGGGTAATGGTAAAATTATTGCACGGCTTAAAAATCTAACGATTCCCAACAACAGCGATATAAATAAAGTCTCTGAGCAAAAAGACTTTCGAAAACTAACCCAAGGCTACCCTGCGCTAGACGTGATAGCTGACAGTTTTCAATTAGGCGTTAAAAAACTGGGGCGCTTAGAGCTTAATGCTTTTGAAACTGGCGATGATTGGACGATTCAAAAACTGAAAATATCCAACCCAGACAGTACCTTATCTGCAGAAGGTAGCTGGCATAACTGGACGCGCAACCCTAATACCAACTTAAAATTTGCGCTTAATGTTGATAATATTGGCAAAACTCTGGTTCGCTTTGGTCAACCAGATACGGTAAAAGGCGGCCAAGCTGAAGTTATTGGTCAGCTGCAATGGTCTGGCAGTCCACATGAGTTTGATACTACAAGCTTGAGCGGCAACTTCAAGCTAGATGCCAAAAAAGGTCAAATTTTAAAAGTACAACCTGGCGTTGGACGGTTATTTGGCTTACTCACCTTGCAAAGCCTGCCGCGTCGTTTAAGCTTAGACTTTAAGGATTTGTTCAGCGATGGTTTTGCATTTGATAAAATCAGCGCTAATGCCAGAATTGATAACGGCATTATGCGTAGCGATGATTTTTTTATGACTGGGCCCGCTGCAGAAACTCAAATTAAAGGTGAAACCAATCTAAAAACAGAAACACAAAATTTAAAAGTAAAAGTAACGCCACATGTAAGCGATAGCTTATCACTGGCAGCACTGGCTGGTGGTCCAATAGTTGGTGCTGCTGCTTTTGTCGCACAAAAAATATTAAAAGATCCATTTAACAAAATTGTCTCTAGTGACTATATCATTACGGGTACATGGGATAAACCACAAGAAGTTGCCGCTGAGAAAGAAAAAGTACAAAAACCTAGTAGTGACTCACCACTCACCCAATAAAAAATAAGAAAGTTTTTATGCCAATTACATCGAAAACTAAAACATCCAAACCCATCAAAGCGAGCGCTGGTATGGTTAAAGTTGCGGGAATTCAAATGGCCTCTAGCCCGCAAGTGGCCTCTAACTTGACTGAAGCCGAGCGCCTGATTGCGCTTGCTACAGAGCAAGGTGCAAAAATTGTGGTATTGCCAGAATATTTTTGCATTATGGGCACAAAAGAAAGCGACAAAGTGGCAGTGCGTGAAAACCCAAACGAGGGTCCAATCCAACATTTTTTATCTAAAATGGCACGTGAATATAAAGTTTGGCTTATCGGCGGCACGGTTCCTTTAGTCAGCAACTTCCCCAACAAGGTGCGCAACAGCTGCTTGGTGTATAACGACAAAGGCGAACAAGTCGCGCGTTACGATAAAATACACTTGTTCGGCCTAGATTTAGGCACAGAGCATTACCATGAAGAAAACACCATCGAATCGGGCGATACCGTAGTGGTAGTTGATACGCCTTACGGAAAAATTGGCCTGTCAATTTGCTACGATTTGCGCTTCCCCGAGCTGTATCGCGCAATGGGTGAGGTTGATATCATCGTTATCCCTTCCGCCTTTACCGAGACCACAGGCAAAGCTCACTGGGAAAGCTTAATTCGCGCCCGTGCCATTGAAAACTTATGCTACGTAATAGCGCCAGCACAGGGCGGTTACCATTTATCTGGCCGCGAAACGCACGGCAACAGTATGATTGTTGACCCATGGGGAGTGATTTTAGACAGACTGCCACGTGGCTCTGGCGTGGTCATAGCCAATATAAACCGTGATTACCAAACCAGTTTGCGCAATAGCCTACCGGCGCTAAAGCACAAAACCATCAAATCTATTTAAGAGCTTTATCGCCCCCTTATTCAAGAATATACTTAGCGTAGCTTTGGTCTGTGCTGGTATAGTATTGAACACAATTTAACTTTTAGACGCGAATGAAAATAGAGCAACCCAATTTAACCAAAGTCAGCCACTATGACATTGCGCAAGATGTGCTACTTAAGCCCACAGGCCTTGATACAAGCGCGTTACAGGGCGTGCTTGGCAATATCATGTCGCACAACGTAGATTATGCTGACTTATACTTTCAATACAGCCGCAGCGAGTCTTGGGGCTTAGAAGAAGGCCAAGTTAAGTCGGGTAATTTCAGTATCGATCAAGGCGTAGGCGTACGTGCTGTGAGTGGCGAAAAAACCGCCTTTGCTTATTCTGATGACATTAATCTGCCAGCGTTACAGCAGGCGGCGAATGCTACTAAATCCATTGCGGCTTTAGGTGCAGAACAAACTGGCAAAAGTATCATTACGCGCCAAGCGCAGGCACTTTATTTGCCGCAAGACCCAATTGCTAGCTTAAGCGCTGATGCGAAAGTGAAGTTGTTAGAACGTTTAGAACAATTCGCCCGCAAAATTGATCCACGAGTCACGCAGGTCATGGCCTCTATCGCAGGTGAATATGAAGTGATTTTGGTAGCCCGTAGCGATGGCGTAATGGGTGCGGATGTGCGCCCGTTGGTGCGTATCTCTGTACAAGTGATTGCAGAGCAAGATGGTCGTCGCGAACAAGGCTCTAGCGGTGGTGGCGGACGTTTTGATTACAGCTATTTTACCGACGAAATATTGCAAGACTATGCAAAAAAAGCGGTGCATCAAGCTATCGTTAATCTAGATGCGCGCCCTGCTCCCGCTGGTAGCATGACGGTGGTGCTAGGCGCTGGCTGGCCAGGCATATTGTTGCACGAAGCCATTGGGCACGGGTTAGAAGGCGATTTTAATCGCAAAGGCAGCAGCGCTTTTGCCAACATGTTGGGCAAACGTGTTGCTGCAAAAGGTATCACCATTGTAGATGATGGCACACTCGCCGACAGACGCGGCTCGCTCAGCATGGATGACGAAGGCAACCCAACCAACAAAACGGTATTGATTGAAGATGGTATTTTACGTGGCTATATTCAAGATACATTAAACGCAAGATTGATGAATATGCCAGTGACAGGCAATGCTAGGCGTGAGAGCTATGCACACATCCCTATGCCGCGCATGACCAACACCTATATGATGAATGGTGATAAAGAACCTGCTGAGATTATTAAGTCAGTTAAAAAAGGCCTTTACGCGGCAAACTTTGGTGGTGGGCAAGTTGATATTACCAGTGGCAAGTTTGTGTTTAGCGCAGCTGAAGCCTATATGATTGAAGATGGCAAAATTACCTACCCTGTAAAAGGTGCAACCCTCATTGGCAACGGACCAGATGTGTTAACGCGGGTGAGCATGATAGGTAACGACATGGCGCTAGACAGCGGCGTGGGTACTTGCGGTAAAGAAGGCCAAAGCGTGCCTGTAGGCGTTGGCCAACCCACGCTTAAAATTGATGGCTTGACGGTAGGTGGTACAGTTTAATATCATCACATTTGTAGGTGTATTAACTTTTGTGACCGTTTATTTAGAACCTTTATAGAGAGGGACTGCTCATGGCAACCGCAAAAACGACTGAAAAAAAACCAGCAGCTAAGAAACCTGCTGCTAAAAAAACTTCTGCCAGCAAACCCGCTACAAGCAAAACAAAAGCAGTTGTCGCTAGCAAAGCAAAGCCTGTAAAAAAAGCTGCCGTAAAAAAAGCACCTGCTAAGAAAGTCAGCAAGACAGCTACTGCAAAAATCGGTGCTGCTGAACGCTATAAAATGGTAGAAACAGCCGCTTACTTTATTGCAGAGCGTAATAATTTTGCAGGAAGTAGCGCAGATTACTGGATTGCCGCAGAAGTGCAGATTAAAAAAATGTTGGGCAAGTAAGCAGTTTTTGTAAAGCGTATTAATAACTTAATACGCCAAAAGGAAGATTTCTCATGCGGCGCAATACACGAGCTATTGTGCACTATGTGTGGCTTAGCTCATTTACTTTCTTTAAGCACCGCAAAATCATACATAACCCTAGAACCGTCTGGTTCTGAACCAAACACTAGCATTCTTAATCCCTCTTCTTTTAGATCTTCTTTGCTACGCCCTTTATAAAATGTCATATTGACTTCTTTCTGCCAATTTTCAAAATTAGGCATATCGACTACCCAATATACCGCCCATAAAGTTTCACCGTTCTCAAGAAGAATACTTCCTATCAATGATGTTCCCATTGAGCGTTTACCAGGCCAGTCAGTAATTAGCGTCGTTGGTTTACTAATCAGAACATCAATTTCTAGAGCCTTTCCGTTCGGAGCATTTTTCAGCCACTGCACTTTTTTATGATTCCCAGCTTCAATAGAGTGTGTAACTGCTGACCACGGAGTAACAATCCGAAATGCTAAAGTAACGCCTGGGGCGATTTCAATGGGTCTAGGCCATTTTTCAAGAAACCTATCTTGGGATTTAAGCACAGTCCCCTTTACGTCATTTTCAAATGCTTTAGGGGAATACGCAGTATGCCAACTACCTGATTGATGCATGCTAGATTTTAATGTGCCGCCCAAAGCTCTACAGGCCAAATAAACTTCGGAATTGCCGCTGCCCGCTTCTGTCCACAACTTCCATGTGGCCGCCCTTCTACCTTCACCATCCTGCATTCCAAATCTTAATGATTTCTGTGCCATTTTCTTCAGCCGAATAGGTTAAGTAGACGTTTTGTCATGCAGTTTAGTTTATCAACCATACATCATAAAACAAAAAAAGGCGCAATCTGCGCCCTTTTTTTATTAATTCTAGCTCTTATTTTAAAACACGGTTTCTATATTCGCCCGTTCTTGTATCAATCTCAATTTTGTCACCTTGTGCCACAAACAATGGCACAGGGATTTCGAAGCCAGAGGCTAGTTTAGCCGGTTTCATCACTTTGCCTGATGTATCGCCTTTCACAGCTGGTTCGGTATAAGCAACTTCGCGTACTACAGTGGTTGGCAATTCAACTGAAATGGCTTTGCCATCGTAAAAACGAATATCGACTGGCATGCCATCTTCAATAAATGGTAGTGCATCTTCCATAAATTCTGCATCTACATCGTATTGATTGTATTCAGAATCCATAAACACATAAGTGGGATCTGCAAAGTAGCTATAAGTCGCTTCTTTTTTCTCCAGCACAATCACGTCAAATTTGTCGCCAGCGCCGTAAATTGTCTCGCTTGGCGCATCAGTTAATAAGTTTTTAAATTTCATTTTTACCACAGCAGTGCTGCGGCCAGATTTGTTGTATTCGGCTTTTACCACCACCAATGGCACGCCATCGGCCATAATCACGTTACCGGCGCGGAGTTCTTGAGCTGTTTTCATCGCTAAAATCTTTAAATATTTGTGAAGCGCGCATTATACGCGAGTTAAAGATTATTGCAAAAATCCACCAGCTTGGTCGCTAAGTCTGGCTGTTTTGCAAGCTGCTGCGATTGCTGCAAAGTGTAGGTTTTAAGTGTATTTAAATTATTTAAATAATCATTTAAAACATCAGAAGACATATGCCCAGTAGCCCAATACTCATGAGCCTTACAGAGCATCTCTTTTTGCTCAAAATCAGCATAAAAAAGTGATAAAAACGCTTCTAATTTCTTCAAATGCGTGTTTTCTTCTTGAACATAAGGTTGCCAAATGAATGGCTTGCCCGCACAAATTGCACGCAGCCAGCTATCTTCACCACGCACAAAGTTGAGATCGCAATCACGCAGCAGCGCGTCATAATCTGCTTGCGAAAGAAACGGCAATATGTGCACGTGCAAATTATCACGGCTAAAATAATCGCCAGCATCATTTGTTTCTACACCAAAAAAATCTGCAATTTGCGGCAGAATACTACTAGCGGGCACATAAACAGCAACCGCATGGATATTGGCCTGCAGGGCAGTGAATAAATCATGAATTGGCGCGTTTGGGTAGCAAAATAATGAGATTTTTAAAGCGTTTTCAGACACCTCATTTTCTGTCATTCCCGCGAAAGCGGGAATCCCTCTTGAATTTCCATCCAAAATGGATTCCCGCTTTCGCGGGAATGACGAATTAGCGTGATTTTGCAATTGTGCTGCAATCTCTCGCTCTCTAATCAACCCGCCCGTCGCTTCTGTAAAGCCTGGGAAATAAAAATATCTTGTTAAACCATTCGCTGTTTTTAAAAAAGATTGTGGTGAAGGTTTTGCGTGAAAATTCTCCACCCACGGTTCGGCGGATAAGTATTCCAAATTAACCCATTTAGTTTTTTGCTGCACCATTGCCGCTAAGTAAGTTGGCGGAAGACCGCAAGCAAACGTTTCAATCACCACTTCGGCTGCTTGGCTAAAATCAATCTTCTCATCCCATTTGCTGATGCTTATTTCATCACAAACTTGGTGGTTTTCGGAAATGTTTAAATTAGGAATAATAGCCTGCGCTGCGCTTAAATCGTCTATCCAAAGCCTAATTTGTAGGTCATGCTCAACATGCAGTTGCCGCGCCAGACGCCAACAGACGCCGATGTCGCCATAGTTATCAATGACTTTGCAGAAAATATCCCAACTTAGCTTCAAAGTAAATTAATGCCAAACTGTTTTAGAACATTCGCATACACATAAAAAATCACCAAAGTCACGACAATGCAGCTCAATAAAGTCGGCCAAAATCCCCATTTTGGAAGCAAATAAGGAAACAACAAAAACATCGGCAAAGTTGGAATCACATACCAAAATGTATAATAAGCATGATTGGAAATTTTACTGACAGGTTGTTTTTCAACGTAAAGCCAAATCAGCGTAAGTACCGTCACAAGCGGCAGCGCGGCAATTAAGCCCCCCAGCTTATCGCTGGCTTTTGCAAACTCAGAAACCAGCACTACCACCACAGCTGTAATTAGATATTTGATTATTGTAAACTTTGTCATAAATCCTCCTATTTAGTGTTCCATATTTTCATGACCTGTTCCACCCATTTTTGGCTTTCTTACGTCAAACTCAATCGCGGGCTGTGCCGCTTTTTGTTGAGGTTCTTTAGCGGCAGTTGGCAAGGTCGCATTGTCTAGCAACTCATATGCCAAGCTGCCTTTTGGGTGTTTGTAGTAGCCAGGGTCGACATTGCTATTCTTAGCAATATTATCGCGTACTTTTAGCAAGGTAAACATGCCGCCCATGGCAATATCACCAAACTGCCCCTTACCACTCATCATTGGCAGTGTGTTTTCAGGCAAAGGCATGTCCATCATATTGGCCATGTCAGTCATCTCTGCCATGCCAGTTTCGCCCATACTCATATATTCTGGCACAAGCTTAGAAAACTCTTGCGCCAAGCCTTTTTGATTAACGCCTATCATATTCGGCACTGCATGCCCCATGGCATTCATGGTGTGATGAGACTTATGGCAATGAAACGACCAATCACCCAGTTCGCTTGCCACAAACTCAATCGCACGCATTTGGCCCACCGCAACATCGGTGGTGACCTCTGGCCAACGTGCGGTTTTTGGCACCCAACCGCCGTCCGTGCCTGTTACTTCAAACTCATGTCCATGCAAATGAATAGGATGATTGGTCATCGTTAAATTGCCTACGCGAATACGCACTTTGTCGCCTTTTTTAGCTACAAATGGCGCAATGCCAGGAAAAACACGGCTGTTAAATGACCACAGATTAAAATCCAACATAGTATTTGTGCGCGGCGCATAGCTACCAGGGTCTATATCGTAAGAGTTGAGCAAAAACACGAAATCACGATCAACTTTGTGTAGATTAGGATTTTTAGGATGCGTTATCCAGCTACCCATCATGCCCATGGCCATTTGCGTCATTTCATCTGCATGTGGGTGATACATAAAGGTTCCTGCACGTTTGGCTTCAAATTCATACACATAAGTTTTGCCAGGCTGAATTGGCGCTTGCGTTAAACCGCTTACGCCATCCATACCGTTAGGTAAGCGCTGGCCGTGCCAATGCACGCTAGTGACTTCTGGCAAGCGATTGGTGACAAAAATACGTACACGGTCGCCCTCTACCACCTCAATCGTCGGACCTGGGCTTTGACCATTATAACCCCATAAATTCGCGATCATGCCAGGAGCCATTTCGCGCTTTACAGGTTCAGCCACTAAGTGAAACTCTTTCACACCTGCATTCATGCGCCAAGGCAAGCTCCAGCCATTTAGCGTGGTTACAGGCATATACGGCATACCAGTATTGGGGATTAGCAAAGGTTGCGTGTCGGGTTTGTCTGTACTCACAATTTCTGGTAGGCGCGCCATTGCCGTCTTGCTGACGGTACCCATAGCGATAGCAGCACCCGCCATACTTAAGAAATTTCTACGATTAATCATATTAAAAACCTACTTTCATTGCATTATTTTCAAGCGGCTCACCAACTAGTGCTATTTCCAAGTTACTATCAGCCAACCAAAAATCGCGTAGCGCAGCAATATAACTATTCACGCTTTGCACTTGGGCACGGGCATCCGCCATTAAATCGAATGGTCCAATCAACATGCCGTTGTAACGCAACAAATTTTCTTGCAGCATACGCTTGCGCAGCGGTATTACTTCGTCTCTATAATATTGTGCAATGGCATAACTGGCTTGATATTGCGCGTAATGGCTACGTACTTGTGAGGCCGCAACAACAGCCAAATTCGCCGACTGCTGTAAGGATTGCATATAAGTAGCTTCTGCACGTTTTACGTTAGATTGTCCCCAATCAAAAATGGGGAGTTCAAAACTAAGTGTAACGCCTTTTTTATATGGATCACTGCGCTTACCCTCAAGCACCCGTGCGGGACCCAGCTCTAATACATTCACAAAACGGGTGGCTTTCGTTAAGCCTAATTGGCTTGCCAAAGCCTCAGTTTGATTTCGCATTTGTACAATATCTAAGCGCTTGGCAAAGTCATCGTTCTTTACTTCTTTCAACGCATCATTCGATTTTGGCAAATCGGGTAAGCGCTCTGGCAGCGTAAATGCAGTGCGCTCATTCAAGCCCAGCAAGCGCGTCAGTGCTTCCTCTGTCTGCACTTGTTTGTTTTTTGCTTGAGCCAACTCTAACGCAGCATCCGTATAAAAAACTTGCTCGTGCGCTTTGTCTAACTCACTCCAATTACCTGCTTGCTGCATGCGCTTGGCAAGCTCGGCTGTGCCTTCGGCCGAGTCGTTAACCTGCGTTAAATAATGCACACTCTCACGCGCCGCCAAGGACTCGTAATAAGCATTGCGCGTTTGACGGGCGGCATTGAGTACCTGCAAGACAACTTTATTTTGAGTGGCCGCAAAACGTTGTTTTTCAATGGCGCTGGCTTTGGGTAAAGTGAATAATGACAACACGTTAAATGTTAACGCCTGCTCAATTTTAAAATCACCATTGTTTTTAGCGTACAGCATACTAAAAATAGGGTTAGGCACACGACCCGCTTGCACCACGTTGGCCTCGGCAATTTGCAAATCATAAAAATTAGCCTGTAACTGGGCGTTGTTAATCAGTGCGATTTGCACCGCATCATTCACACTTAGTGGCTTGGCCAGCAATGCTGTAAGCTGCTCTACACTCGCCTGCTTTTGCGCTTCCGTTTTCGCCCATACTGGCTTTTGCTTAATGTAGTTTTGTGTGGTTTTTTCTACGCTGCTAAAGCCGCCATCTGGGCTAAAAGTTGCACAACTGACCAATAGCAAAGGCAGCAGAAAAATTGCATTAATTTTTAGTTTATATTGAAGGTTTGGCATATTTTTCTTTCTAAAAACATCTTTTAAACAAAATATGGCGCGATAAAAGCAAAGAAAGCACCGACTGCAAAAATACCTACTGAAAGCCAATAAATCAACAGTGCATTTTTTCGGGTTTTGGTGCAAACGGCTGCCAATGCTGGGTCTGCGGGGCAAGGTGCATTACGCGCTTGCCACTGCAAATAACCTGCAATCGCCAACATAGCACCCGCCAAACCAAACACCAACGGCTTATGCTCGCTTATCCATATTAGTTGGGGGAAGTTACCAACTAAAGCAGTGAGTGTTGCGGCCGAGCCAATTGCCACTAAAGTAGCTGGCAAGGCGCAACAAATCAGCGTAGAGCCGCTGGTGAATAGTGATAAAATATTGGCTTTTTGCGCAGTTTTCACTGCGCTTAAATCAACTTCTGCCGGGATATTGTCCGCCATCATTTTGCTTCCATTTCTGTCTTAATGGCAGCAGCTGGTTGGTCACTTTGGGTGATAGAAGTGACTGAATAACCCGCTTTGCTGATGATTTCTTTTACCGTTTCATCACTGATTGTTTGGCCATCTTTCACCTCTACCGCTACCAAGCGCTGTTTTAAATTCACGTAGACATCTTTAGTTTGTGAAAGCGCCCGCATTTTTTTCTCAATACCCTGCGCACAAAATGCACATACCATACCGTTGACATTGGCTTTGATAGTCTGCACAGCAAATGCTACGTTGCTAAACAGTACTGTGATAATTGATGCTAATAATAGTTTTTTCATGATAGTTTCCTTAAATTAAAATATGTACATAAAGTTAAAGCGCGGCTTATAGTCGGTATTCATGCCCGCTTCTACAAAAAAGCTTTTGTTGATTAGACGCAACATGGGAGTAAGTTCGATTTTATCGCTTAAGCCATTCATATTGCGTGCTTCTAACACAAACCAGGGCTGGGTTTTGTCGTAATCACTCTCATAAAACGAGAAACCCGCGCGCACGGAGGCATAGTCATGGTTGATGTCTGAAGCACGATAGTATTTATACGTCGTTTGGAAATAAACACGCGTGGTCTCATAATCAAACTGAATACCTGGCGTAATCATGACTTTATCGAAGTTGTCACGACCTACAGCCAACTTATCTTCACCCTGCAATGCACCTATACCGCCCGCAAACCACAAATTGGCCTGCGAGTTTGGTAAGTTCCAACGATGCAACAGTCGCGTGTAGGTAAACTCTTCTAAGGTACGGGTTTTAGACTTATCGTCGCTTCGCATATAAGTCGCACTCACCCCAAACGCATCGCGCGGCGTAACAGCATAATTAATAAACGACTCGCGCCAGTTGTTGTTAAAGTCGCCCATGGCCATAAACGAACCATCAAAACCCATAGGCCCAGCAGTGGCGTATTGGCTAAAGAGCATCGCCAAGAATGGCATTGCACGTTTAAAACAGTTGGTAATCATTGTGTATCCTTTATCTAAACGTTTAGCGAAAATTTGCTAAACCAAACGCGCCGTAAAAAATGGGCGCAATTAGGCTGTTAGATAAAAGAAATGGGTGGGCGTTGCAGGTTAGCTTGAGTGATTGAAACGTAGGCTTGCGTATAACTATCCAAGGCGTTTGATGTTGCTCGTAAAGGTATAGGTTTAAGGTCACTAGGTAAAGCAGTTAAGCCACTCAAGCTTGCGCACAATGTGGCGCAATTGGTTTTGCAGGTGTTTTTATGTTTGCAGCTATCTTGTGTATTAATATCACCAGCCATGTGCTTATGGCATGGCATGTTTTGCATTTGCTTAATGCTATTAGCTTCTACCTGCATCAAGCTATTACATATGGACATATTCGCTGCAGCAAAGCCTTGCAGTGGCATTAACACCAATAGCACACAAGCAAAAAAATATGACGAACGTCTCAACATGCCCTTAGGATAGTCTAATTACTGATTAAGTTCAAGTTGGCTCCGAGTCGATTGATGCGTAACGAACATCAATCACTTCAAACTGCTCTTCGCCTTTGGGTGTTTGCACACGTATTACATCCGCTAAACCTTTACCTAGCATAGCCTTTGCTAAAGGCGAAACCCAGCTAATGTAGCCTTTGGTGGGCTCTAATTCATCTTTACCAACAATGCGATAGGTATGCTCGCTATCATCCGCCAAATTAAATAGGGTCACCCATGCGCCAAAAAACACTTTCTCCAGATGTTGCTGCAAATTGCTATCGACAATTTCGGCTAAATCCATACGCTTCATCAAATGCCGACAACGGCTATCAATTTGGCGAAGTCTTCTTTTGCCGTAAATATAATCGCCATTTTCAGAGCGATCGCCATTGCTGGCTGCCCACGAAACTGTACGAACGACTTCTGGCCGCTCTACTTTATACAACTGATGAAACTCCGCCTGCAAGGCTGCAAAGCCTTGTGGCGTAATATAGTTTTTTTCATCATTGATTGCTAAAGCGCCAGCCATAATTAAACTTTAATTACCAAACTGTTGTTTATCTAGTAGTTGCACATCATTTACAAAGTAAGAAGTTTCGCCGAAACAATCGGTTGGAATGCCTTTATGTTCCTCGTAAACCAAACGCACGCGTTTACCAACAGTTTCATCGATTTTTTTCGCCACGTTTTTATCACGCACTGTAAAAGCAAATTTCTCCGCCTGCGTGCCAGGCATAGAAACCAATATCAATTCGCCTTCGTAAGTTTTGCATATCCAACCCTTTTGCGAAAGTTTTTGCACATAACCTGCGCGTTCGCCCGATGAATACACCCAAGTGAGCGCTCCCCAAGTATAAAGTACTAACAAACCGATTGGGATCAGCAACGCCCAAATAAACAATTTAAAAAACTTGGCAAGTTTAGCAAGCATGATGTTTCCTTTTACTTAAATAATAACGTCATTTTAACACTACTGCTAAGCTTAAATATCCAATAGAATTCGCTTATGCTTTCACCGCCTAATTCCCTCATTCTTTGCCCAACTGCTAGGTTGGTGCACAGCATCAAAGTCGATATTGCGCGCGCGCAAGTTAAACAAGGCCATACGCAATGGCAAAGTGCCGCTGTAAACACACTTTCACAGTGGTTAGAAGGCCTCATCGAAACAAGTTTACTCTCGGGGCAAATCATCCAACCAATTGGCCCGTTAAGCCCATTTAACGAACAATTGCTGTGGGAAGAAGTCATTACGCAATCGCTTAAAAAGAATACTTTTGGCGATTTATTTAATGTTTCTGGTTTGGCCAGCGCGGCAATGGAGGCGAATCGTTACCAAATTGCGTGGGATTTACATATTCCGCGAGAGTATCAGGCCGAAGAGTCGCGACAATTTGTGCAATGGCAACGCGCGTTTCAACAGCGTTGCAAACAACTGAATGTACTAGAAAATGTGCGTTATTTTGATTGGCAATTGGCATGCCTGCAAGCCAGTATCCATGCGCTTCCCAGCCGCATTGAATTTGCAGGGTTTGACCAAACTGCGCCGCAGGAACTGCGCTTGCGAAAAACTCTGACTAAGCGTGGTGTGCAAGTTGCCGAATACGTCACAACACATATGAAAGCCGCCCTAACACAGCACATTAACCAAGAAAATCAAGAGTCTGAATGCCTCGCCGCTGTTGCTTGGGCTAAGCAAAGTTTAGTGCAAAATCCACGTGCAAAATTAGCCATTATCGCACCACAATTAAGTGCAATTAGAAACAAACTGGCAGATTTATTGGACGATGTGCTTTACCCCGCCAGCGTACGCCCTAGCTTGGTAGATGCTGCACGCAACTATAATTTTTCGCTTGGCACGCCGCTTAGCCAGCAACCCATTATTCAGGCAGCGTTAAATTTGCTGCGCATGTTCAGTAGTTATCAGCTACAACAAGTGGATGTTTCGAGCATGTTGCTTTCACCATTTTGGTCTGCGAGCCAACAAGAAGTCGACTCGCGAGCGATACTAGACGCCAAAATGCGCGAAAAATTACCCGTGCAATTTTCACTTTCGCGCTGGATTGATTTCGTTAAAAATCAGCATGAAAATGGCTTGAACATGCCGCGATTACTGGCAGATGTAACGGCTGCATTTGCGATTGTTTCGAATAAAAAAGCTGCACCTTCGCAATGGGCGCAAACACTAAATGCGCTACTTGCTGTCTTAAAGTGGCCTGGGGAACGCGGCCTTACCAGCCTTGAGTTCCAAGCCATGAATGCTTGGCAAAAAGCGCTGCTACAATTTAAAAATTTGGATGTGTTAGGCAAACAATTTACCATCTCTGAAGCCTCGCGACTGATGCAGCAAATCTGTGCCGAACAAGTGTTTCAGGCAGAAACTGAAGGCGAACCCTCGATACAAATTTTAGGCATTATGGAAGCGCTGAGCGCGCCTGTGGACGCCATATGGGTGCTACAAATGAACGATCATATTTGGCCGCCGCCAGCACGCCCTAACCCGCTACTACCCACATTTATTCAACGCGCAGCACACGTGCCAAATGCTGATAATAATATTCAGGCGGCGTTTGCGGCCACAATTCATCAACGTTTATTGCACTCTGCGCAAAGCATTATTTTTTCTAGCAGCAAAACCGAGGGTGAGAGCCAATTGCGTGCTTCGCCCTTAATGAAAACTATTTCAAAAATTGACACTGAAATGTCGCTTGCAGAAACGCTTGCAGAGCAATTGAGCCGCCAAGGAAATGATGATTTAGCGCATATCAATGACCACGTGGCGCCTGCTGTACGCGCAGGCGAACACGTTTCTGGCGGCACGGGTTTGCTTAGAGCGCAGGCCATTTGTCCAGCTTGGGCGTTTTACCAATTTCGGCTCGGTGCAAAAGCGCTTAAAACGCCAAGCAACGGCTTAGATAGCATGCAACGCGGCTCACTTGTGCACGAAGTATTAGCCGCGTTTTGGCAACCCAATAAAAAGCCTCGCCACTTTGCCGATTTACGCGATATGAATGAGGCTGGCCTCACGCAAACCTTGAGTTTAGCCGTTGGCAACGTATTAAGAAAATTTTCAGAAGACAATAAATCCATCTCAAAAACCGTGTTAGAACTTGAGCACGAACGACTGCAAAAATTAATTGGCGATTGGCTGCAATACGAGAACCAGCGAGGCGTTGCGTTTAATATCGTCGCCTGTGAAGTAGAAAAACAAGTCGATATTTGCGGCATTGAACTCACACTTAAAATTGATCGAATTCATGCCTTAGATAACGGCAATATTGAATTTATCGATTATAAAACTGGGCAAAAACCCGATATGAAAAGCTGGGGTGAA
>JANNFN010000041.1:0-37417 GCA_031379885.1 Methylotenera sp. | reverse complement strand
AAACAGGGGAAATGCTGTGGCAGGCGAAATCAGAATTTGGCGTGAATGCGCCACCGATTACTTATACGATTGATGGTGTCCAATATATCGCCGTAGCCAGTGGCGGCAGCTCGATATTTGGCTACAAACAAGGTGATGTTTTATTAGTTTACGCGCTGCCAAAATAAGCAAATTAACATACTCTGGAAGCCGCATGGATATTGGCTCGCAGGAAGCGTGTTATATATTCGTAAATTTTGCTTTTTAATGCAAATGTTGTAATGTAATGATTGTGGAAGTAAATTCAAAGTTAATCGTGACTGAGCCCATTTATCTTTGACGGAAAAAGTATATTGCCGATTTTAATAATATATGCATGCACAATACTACTTATTTTGGCATGTCTTGAAATGCCTTATGGTTTTTATAGACTACTGCGAATTATATTGTTTTGCTTTTTTCTAATTGCGGCAACAATTTCGAATGATAAAAAAAGCAAGTATCTTCCTTGGGTACTTTGTTTATTTGCAATACTTTACAACCCAATATTGAAAATTCATTTTCCTAAAGAAGTTTGGATGTACATAAATTTTTTTACAGCAATTTTTATTTATGTTACCTCAAGAAAAATACGTAATGATTAACGAATTTCCGTTTAAGGCGATATTTTGTTAAGGAATTTAAAATGAATAAATTTAGAGAAATAATCGCGGTCATTATCGGACTTTGTGTATTTTTCTTTGCTTCCTTTGAGATTATTGAAATATACAAGGAGCTAGCAGGATATGATCTTCTCGCAGAACAAGAAAGTGGATATACCCCCCCAACAGCAGGCATTATGAAATATATAGTAAGTGCGTCTTTTGCCGGATTTATAGGCGGTATGATTTATGATAATGTGTACAGAATAAGTAATTTCGATGAGAGTTTGTACGATATTTTTTTGTTTGCATGTGGTAGCTTGATATTTGTAATATTTAATCTTATTAAGGAATTGGCACTGATTCCATATGTTGACAATGGATTTATAGAGTTCTTTAGTTTTGCTATAGATATTCTTGTTATATTTGGACTGTACTGGTCATTTAACCAAGTCAAGAAACTGAGAAGACAATAGCAAGCGTAGGGTGTGCAAAATGATTTTATTTGCACACCTAATCAACCCACGGTGGGCAAACATGGTTTGCACCACCCAACAAAACCCTATATGAGATGTTTTATATATGCTCTGCAGCCCAATGCATGGCATGTGTTTTAAAGTGTCATTAAAGAAGTTGCATAGCATTAAATTTCAGCAAACATGCTGGTTAAAATTTCCCCACCTTTTTCTAGTACAAAGTATCTAAAAGCCTCGGCCGCTTGAGAGGCATTGCGCTTATTCAACGCAACGACATGCCAAGTGCGAATAATCGGTGTATCTTGAATATCTAGAATTGCGATTTGCTTAGTTGCAAGCTCGCTACCAATGGTATGCATAGAGACGAATGAGATGCCTAAATCAACCGTTACCGCTTGTTTAATGGTCTCATTGCTCGACATTTCCATACTGACAATCGGCGCAATATTATGTTCGGCGAAATATTTTTCCATAATTGAGCGCGTGCCAGAGCCAGGCTCGCGCGTAATTATTTCATATTGTGTTAATGCATCGGGCAGAATATTTATTTTGTTTGCGAGCGGGTTGTTGGGGCTGGCAATAAACACGTGCGGATGATTGGCGAACGATTCAACGCGCGTGTCAATTTCCTTGGGCGGTAAGCCCATAATGGCGATGTCAATTTCACCGTCACGCAGCAATTCAACTAGTTGCTGGCGGTTACGTGCTTCAATTTTAATTTGCAGGTTCGGGTAATCTTTTTTAAATTCCACCAACAAATGCGGCAAAAAATATTTTGCGGTGCTCACCACGCCAATTTTTAAGTGCCTAAATTGCGTGCCACGAAAGCGCTCCATCATGGTGTTGGCTTCGTTCAGCGTGCTAGAAACACGTCGCGCGTAGAGCAAAAAATACTCGCCTGCGGAGGTGAGCGCGACTTTTCGGTTTTCTCGCGTAAATAAACTCACGCCGATATCCTCTTCCATCTCTTTGATTTGTAAAGAGATGGCAGGCGCTGAAATGTGCAGTTCTTCCGCTGCACGGGTAAAACTTAAATGTTTGGCCGCACTTAAAAATATTCTAATTTGGCGTAGCGTGAGATTTCGCATGATTTAAATTTTAATAAGTAATACTTAACCTTACATAAAGAATTTATTAATATAACTTAACTTTAAAGTTTAATAAAGTAACGCATCGAAACTATTTTATAAATAGAAGGGTGAGAAATATTATGAGCCAAATAATTAGTAACAACGAAACCATGAAAGAAGGTAAAGATCGCTACAAGGCAGGTGTGTTGCCTTACAAAAAAATGGGTTATTGGCAGCCAGATTATCAGCCAAAAGATACCGATTTGCTGGCGATGTTTCGTATTACGCCACATGCTGGCAGTGACCCTGAAGAAATCGCCGCTGCTGTTGCTGGCGAATCTTCTACCGCAACTTGGACGGTGGTATGGACAGATCGCCTAACTGCTTGTGAACTTTATCGTGCCAAAGCTTACCGCGTTGACCAAGTGCCTAATACTGGCGAAGGCACAAAAACTGAAGCACAGTATTTTGCTTACATTGCTTATGAGTTGGATTTATTTGAAGGTGGTTCAATCGCCAACCTAACAGCATCCATCATCGGTAACGTGTTCGGCATGAAGGCAGTAAAAGCCCTGCGTTTAGAAGATATGCGTATTCCGGTAGCTTATCTCAAAACTTTCCAAGGCCCAGCCACAGGCGTGATTGTAGAAAGAGAAAGGCTAGATAAATTTGGGCGTCCATTATTAGGCGCTACCACTAAGCCAAAACTAGGGCTTTCTGGCCGCAACTATGGCCGCGTGGTGTACGAAGGTCTTAAAGGCGGTTTGGATTTTATGAAGGATGACGAGAATATTAACTCGCAAGCCTTTATGCACTGGCGCGACCGTTTTTTGTATTGCATGGATGCCGTGAATAAAGCATCGGCCGCTACTGGCGAGGTGAAAGGTCATTATTTGAATGTAACCGCTGGTACGATGGAAGAAATGTACAAACGCGCAGAATTCGCTAAAGAATTAGGCAGTGTCATTATCATGATTGACTTGGTCATCGGTTACACGGCGATTCAAAGCATGGCACTATGGGCGCGTCAGAACGACATGATTCTGCATTTGCACCGCGCAGGTAACTCGACATACTCACGCCAAAAAAATCACGGCATGAACTTCCGCGTGATTTGTAAGTGGATGCGCATGGCGGGTGTGGATCATATTCACGCTGGTACGGTGGTAGGCAAGCTGGAAGGCGACCCAGCCATGATTAAGGGTTTTTACGATACATTATTGGATGACCATACGCCGCAAAACTTGGAACATGGTTTGTTCTTTGAGCAAGATTGGGCATCGCTCAACAAGTGTATGCCAGTGGCTTCTGGCGGCATTCATGCGGGTCAAATGCATCAGTTGCTTACGTACTTGGGTGACGATGTAGTGTTGCAATTTGGTGGCGGTACGATTGGTCATCCGCAAGGCATTCAGGCAGGTGCAGTGGCTAACCGTGTAGCGCTGGAAGCGATGGTGCTGGCGCGTAACGAAGGCCGTGATATTTGGAACGAAGGTCCGCAGATTTTGCTAGATGCTGCTAAATGGTGCGGCCCGCTTCGCGCGGCCATTGATACGTGGAAAGACATTTCATTTAATTATGAATCAACCGATACTGCCGACTTCGTGCCAACCGCAACGACTAGCTTTTAATTGAGGAGAATTTATCATGATGACCAACCCAAATGGAATAGTAACGCAAGGGCAGTTCTCTTTTCTGCCACCATTGACCGATGTCCAAATCACCGCGCAAATCAAATATGCTCTGGGAAAAGGCTGGGCGCTTTCGGTGGAGTATACCGACGACCCACACCCACGTAACACTTATTGGGAAATGTTCGGTGCGCCGATGTTTGACCTGAAAGACCCAGCGGGAATTTTGATGGAAATCAACAATTGCCGCAAAACTTTTCCTAATCACTATATTCGCGTGATGGCGTTTAGCTCGGTTCGTGGAGTGGAAAGCCCTACCATGTCTTACATCGTCAATCGCCCTAAAAACGAACCTGGTTTTGGTTTAGTGCGTCAGGAAACCAGTGGCCGCAACATCCGCTATACTATTCATTCCTATGCTACTGACAAGCCTGAGGGCGAGCGTTACTAAGATATGGCCGCAACCGACAAAATCGATATTCAAGCGCTGTTAGAAGAATCTCATATTAATGAGGTGCTGGATAAGCTTGATCAAGACTTAGTGGGTTTGGTGCCAGTAAAGCAGCGCATTCGCGAAATTGCGGCTTACTTGTTAATCACAAAAGCAAGGTTGCAATTGGGCATTGAGGCTGCCAAACCCAGTTTGCACATGTGTTTTACCGGCAATCCCGGTACTGGCAAAACTACGGTTGCCATGAAAATGGCCGATATTTTGCATCGCTTGGGCTACATTCGGCAGAATCATGTGGTGAGCGTGACGCGCGATGATTTGGTTGGGCAATACATCGGACATACAGCCCCAAAAACCAAGGAAGTACTTAAAAAAGCTATGGGCGGTGTGTTGTTTATTGATGAGGCTTATTATCTCTACAAGCCAGAAAATGAGCGCGATTACGGGCAAGAAGCTATCGAGATTTTATTGCAGACTATGGAAAATCATCGCGATGACTTGGTGGTGATTTTGGCGGGCTATCAAGATCGTATGAGTACGTTTTTCAAATCGAACCCTGGCATGTCATCTCGTATTGCACATCATGTTGATTTCCCAGATTATAACGAAAATGAGTTGCTGGAGATTACAAAATTGATGGCAAACTCAATGCATTATAATTTGGATAAACCTGCATTTAAGGCCATGCAAGATTATATTCAAAAGCGTAAACAGCAACCACATTTCGCCAACGCGCGCTCAATACGAAACGCCTTAGATCGCGCGCGATTGCGGCAGGCGAATCGATTATTTAATGATGCAATAACACATAAAAAAGAGACTACAGCAGAAGATTTGTCATTAATTACAGAGGCAGACATCCGTGCTTCGCGCGTATTTAATGGCGGCCTTGATAAAAAATAAACTTTAAAATTCTAAATATTATATAAAAATATAACGTATTGAAGAGGGTGAAATATGTCAAAGAAATTTCCGATTATAGCAATTACTGGATCTTCTGGTTCTGGAACTACTACAGTAAGACAGAGTTTTCAGCATATATTTAGTAGGGATAAAATCAACGCAACGGTTATTGAAGGTGACTCATATCATCGCTATGAACGTGCTGAGATGGACGCGTTGATAAAACAGCACGATCATGTTCCAGGTGGAAATTTCAGCCATTTTGGCCCAGAAGCCAATATATTAGGCGAGTTAGCCAGCACGTTTGAAACCTTTGGTAAAACTGGTCGTTGCAAAACACGAAAATATATTCACTCAGATGACGAAGGTCGACCTTATAATCAAAAAGCTGGCACTATGACGCCTTGGGAAGATGCGGAATCAAATATTTTGTTTTACGAAGGGCTACACGGGGGCTATGTTGGTGAAGAGGCGGATGTTGCGAAGCATGTGGATTTGTTAGTTGGCGTGGTACCCATCATTAATTTGGAATGGATTCAAAAGCTACATCGCGATAAAAAAATGCGCGGCTACTCTTCAGAAGCGGTTATAGATACTATCTTGAATAGAATGCCAGACTATATTCATCATATTTGCCCGCAATTTTCTCGCTCGCATATCAATTTTCAGCGCGTGCCAACGGTAGATACTTCTAATCCATTTATCGCTAAAGATATTCCTAGCCCAGATGAAAGTATTTTGGTCATCAGATTTGCCGACCCTAAAGGTGTGGATTTTCAATATCTACTCAGTATGTTACATGGCTCGATGATTACGCGACCTAATACGATTGTTGTGCCAGGTGGAAAAATGAGTTTAGCGTTGCAATTTATTTTCACGCCTAGAGTCTTACAGTTGATGGAAGGACGTAAAAAATAATTAAACTAGATAAAATTGATTTCTATCACTTTAATTTCGACAATTTTTAACTCCTTAAGATGTAAGCCGTATATGCACTTGGTATTCCCTTAGAAGTTGAGTTGGTACCAGTAACTGTTAAATGAACATATAGTTAAAAATGAGACGTAATCTATGAGGCGTAAGTTAATAGTAGGTAACTGGAAGATGAATGGCAGTATAGCTAAGAATAAAACGCTGCTAGAAGGTGTAATCAGCGGAGCACGCGATTTGCACGATATGGATTGTGTCGTTTGCGTACCTTACCCGTATCTTAGCCAAGTTCAATCTTTGGTACTAGGCACAAATGTGGCTTGGGGTGCTCAGAATCTTTGCGCTAACGAAGGCGGTGCACTCACGGGGGCAGTTTCCCCCAATATGCTAGTGGATTATGGCTGTAGCTACGTCATTATTGGGCACTCTGAACGCCGCATGGAGCTGCACGAAACTGACGATACTGCCGCTGCCAAATTTAATGCAGCCCTTAAAGTTGGATTAATTCCAATATTTTGCATGGGGGAATCGAAAGAAGAGCGAGAGTCGGACTGGACTGAATATGTAGTCGGACGCCAGTTGGATTCAATTATTAGACGTTTTGGTGCCGAGTTGTTATCTAAAGCAGTACTTGCTTACGAGCCACTGTGGGCAGTGGGTACAGATGTTCCAGCCACACCTAAGCAAGCGCAAGAAGTGCATCATTTTATTCGAAAACGTGTAGCCAGATGCAATGCTGATGTTGCAAAAAATGTACGCATTCTCTATGGCGGTAGTCTAAATCCATCTAATGCAGAAGCTTTATTTTCCATGCCAGATATCGACGGTGGCTTGGTAGGGCGATGCTCACTTGATGCTAAGGCATTTGTAGGAATTTGTAGCGCTGCCTGTCAAGTTGCTGTCGAAGCATAACTTTCGTAAAGAGAAAAAATGAGAATAGGTATTCCAACTGAGATTAAAAATCAAGAAAGTCGCGTAGCTGCTACACCGGAGACTGTCAAAAAAATTGTCGCGCTTGGTTGTCAGGTGTTGGTGCAAAAAGGCGCTGGTGAGCATGCCAGTGTGACTGATGAAACATACAAAGCAGCGGGTGCCGAGCTGGTTTCTGCAAAAGATGTTTATAAGTCCGACATTATTCTCAAAGTGCGTGCGCCAGAAGCCGCAGAAATAAAGGCGATGCAGACAGGCACTGTGTTAATCGGCTTGCTCGAGCCTTACAATCAACCGCAACTCAAAGCCATGGCCGATCAAGGTCTCACCGCTTTTGCACTTGAAGCACTGCCTAGAAACTCTCGCGCGCAAAGCATGGACGTACTGTCATCACAGGCTAACGTAGCGGGCTACAAAGCGGTGCTACTCGGTAGCCACTTTTATCAACGTTTTATGCCCATGTTGATGACTTCCGCTGGAACAGTGAAAGCCGCGCGGGTATTGGTTCTGGGGGCAGGTGTGGCAGGTTTGCAAGCGATTGCAACTGCCAAAAGATTAGGTGCAGTTGTGGAGGCATCCGACGTGCGACCAGCAGTAAAAGAACAAATTGAATCGTTAGGTGCTAAGTTTTTAGATGTACCTTATGAAACAGAAGAAGAAAAAGAAATTGCTGCAGGTATTGGCGGCTACGCACGCCCAATGCCAGCCGCTTGGATGCAGCGCCAAGCTGCACTCGTTGCCCAGCGAGCCGCTGAGGCTGATATTGTGATTTCTTCAGCACTTATTCCTGGCCGTGAGCCGCCAGTTTTAATTCATGCTGAAACCGTAGCGATGATGAAGCCAGGTTCGGTGATTATCGATATGGCGGCAGGTTCTGGCAAGACTGGTGCTGGTAATTGCCCACTTACTGAGGCGAATAAAGTGGTGGAAAAACACGGCGTAACGATTGTTGGTTACACTAATTTACCGAGCATGGTCGCAGCGGATGCGTCTGCATTTTACGCACGAAACATACTAGAGTTTTTGAAGTTGTTGGTTCCAGATGGCAAATTCAACATTCCAGCCGATGATGAATTGGTGACCGCCAGTTTGATGTGCAAGGACAAAAAATTAACGGAAAAAAAGTAGGGAAGAGGTCATGACCGATTTACTCACGATGCAAAATATCACGATTTTCGTGCTGGCTATTTTTGTCGGTTACCACGTGGTATGGACGGTGACCCCCGCACTGCATACACCGCTGATGTCGGTGACTAACGCGATTTCAGGCATTGTGATTGTAGGCGCAATGTTGCAAACGGTGAATATCGATGGCGAGACGCTTAATTTAACCAGTATTTTGGGGGCGATTGCGGTTTTTTTAACTTCGATTAATATTTTCGGCGGCTTTATGGTTACGCGCAGAATGCTAGAAATGTTCAAAAAGAAAGAAAAAGCTGTTGTACAGGTTGAGGCTAAACATTAATGGCCATACTTTTATGATAATTAACGCAAACTTCATCACAGCTGCCTATCTAATCTCGGCAGTATTGTTTATTTTCTCGCTCAAAGGGCTCGCTTCGCCTACCAGCGCGCGTTTAGGCAATACGCTGGGCATGGTCGGTATGGCGATTGCCGTAGCAACCACTTTCTTTGTTGGGCATAATCTTATATTTCCACTCATCGCTGGGGCGATCGTATTAGGCGCAATTGTGGGTGCTTTGGCGGCAAAACGTGTGCAGATGACCAAGATGCCTGAGCTTGTCGCGCTCATGCACTCATTTGTAGGCCTATCGGCAGTACTTATCGCCATTGCGGCGGTGTTTAATACGGCGGAAAGCCATACCAGCGTTCAACGCATCGAGTTGTTCATCGGCGCGTTTATTGGCGCCATTACGTTTACTGCTTCTGTCGTCGCTTTTGGTAAGCTTTCAGGAAAATTTGGCTCACAATCTGTTATTTTCAAAGGGCAGCATTTACTCAACCTCGTGCTGGCTTTGCTCATGCTGGGTTTCGGCATTTTGTTTTATCTACAAGGTAACCAAACTGAGTTTTTAGTTATGTGTGGCTTGGCGCTTATTTTGGGCGTCACACTTATCATTCCAATTGGCGGCGCAGATATGCCAGTGGTGGTTTCTATGCTCAATAGCTACTCGGGCTGGGCGGCGGCGGGTATTGGCTTTACGCTCAATAATTCGGTACTCATCATCGCGGGTGCGTGCGTGGGCTCGTCTGGCGCGATTTTGTCTTACATTATGTGTAAAGCGATGAATCGCTCGATTATCGCTGTGATGCTCGGTGGTTTTGGCGCAGAAGCGGCTGTAGATGCAACTGGCGGCGCACAAAAAGCAGTGAAATCTGGCTCGGCAGACGATGTAGCATTTTTAATGGGTAACGCCGATACAGTGATTATCGTGCCAGGTTACGGCTTGGCGGTTTCACGCGCGCAACATGCTTTGCAAGAGCTCACTACCAAGTTAATCGCAAAAGGCGTCAATGTGAAATATGCCATTCACCCAGTAGCGGGGCGCATGCCAGGGCATATGAACGTGCTATTAGCCGAGGCAGATGTGCCCTATGAGCAAGTGGTAGAGATGGAAGATGTGAATAACGAGTTTGGCCAGACGGACGTGGTGTTTGTGATTGGTGCGAACGATGTGGTGAACCCTGCCGCGAAAAAGCCTGGCAGCGCGATTTACGGCATGCCGATTTTAGAAGCGTACAAAGCTAAAACTATTATTGTGAACAAACGTAGTATGGCTGCGGGCTATGCTGGGCTTGATAATGAGCTGTTTTATTTAGACAAAACCATGATGGTGTTTGGCGATGCAAAACACGTGGTTGAAAGCATTGTAAAGGCCTTGTAAGTCGAAGATGGATTTAGTTACCATTGATTTTGCTACAGACTTATATTACAAAACACTTGAGTTAAGAAACAACTATTTAAGAAAACCAATCGGCTTAACTTTGAGTGAAGCTGACACGCAAAATGAAGACAAACAGCTGCATTTTGGTGTGATGATTGAACAGCAACTCATCGCGTGCGCCTTAATAAAGCCTGTCGATACACGCATCGCAAAACTGCGCCAGATGCTAGTTATTCCCGCGTTTCAAGGTACAGGGGTTGGCAGTTTTTTGGTGCAGAAAATTGAACATTCCATCATACAGCGTGGCTTTGAAGAGATTCATGCAAACGCGCGAGTTTCTGCAAGCGGATTTTATAATAAACTTGGCTATTTTCAACAGGGATTACCCTTTATTGAAGTGGGAATTCCGCATATCATGATGATGAAAATCATTCAACAACACGACTTGACACAGTGAGCACCCAAAACCTTCTCACAATTGGCGATTCTGCACCATGGTTTGTCGCTAGAAGCCCTTCAAACGAGCGCTACACTTTTTACTCCGTGGCGGGGCGCTATGTCGCACTGACTTTCTACGGCACCACCCAAACTAAATTTGGCCAAAGAATAAATGCATTTTTCGATGCTGTGCTTAGCCAGCGAGGCCATAAAAACTTATGTTTTTTTGGTGTAAGTACAGATTCTGATGACGAAAAATTGAATCGAGTGACAGAAACCTCTTATGGAATGCGCTATTTGTGGGATTTTGATAAAAAAATTAGCAAGCTATACAAAGCGGATTCAGTGTCGGGAGATTTTCAAGCGCTGGTGTATATTTTAGATCCAATGCTAAGAGTTGTGCAGACATTCAAATTTTCTCAGGATGACGAAAACTTTGATGTGTTGGAGGATTATTTAAACAGTTTACCTAAAAAAGACACGCCATATTTAGCAAAACCTCAAGCGCCAGTATTAGTAGTGCCCAATATTTTTGAACCTGAGCTATGTCAACAGCTCATTGAGTATTATGAACAGTCTAGTGGAACAGACTCTGGATTTATGCGCGAAATAGATGGTAAAACTGTTGGCATGTTGGATTATTCGCACAAGCGCCGTCGCGATTGCACGCTTGATGCAGGCGCGTTACAAACGGCCTGCATCGATAGTATTTTTAACAAATTAGTACCAGTGATTGATTTAGCTTTTCAGTTTCGCGCGACCAGAATGGAGCGCACGCTTGTGGCCTGTTATGACGCAGAAGAACAAGGGCATTTTAGCGCGCACCGAGATAACACCACGCAAGGCACCGCTCACAGAAAATTCGCTGTTTCTTTATTTTTAAACACGGGCGATTACGAAGGTGGGTACTTAAAATTTCCAGAGTTTGGCTCTGCACATTTTGCAGCACCAACGGGCGGTGCAGTGGTGTTTTCTTGTTCTTTGTTACATCAGGCAACGCGCGTCATCAAGGGCAAACGCTATATGTTTTTACCCTTTTTGTATGATGAAGCCTCTGAGTTAATCAGGCAGAATTCAGCTACGCAAATCGTGGATTTAACTAACCAAACAAGTTTTTAGTTCGTTACTGTGTTGTGAAAGCTGTTAATTAACTAAAACATTATAATAACTGTCCTTCAAATGCATGCCACATCGTTGACTTGCTCTGCCTATGTGTGCCAGCGCACAGACCAACATGGAAGGAAATGGAATGATAGGCTTCCTTCGCAGGTAAGCTGGATTATGAAAATCGAGTTCGGCGATATAACAATCATTGGATTCACAGTCAATAATGCCTAGCACCATAAAAACTGCTGTTATTCGTGTTTTAACCATCTTATTTGCGATAACAATCACCCCAACGTTCGCCGATGAATCTGCAATACATGCTGGCTCTTCAACAGAATCAACGGCAGACAATACTAATGTAGACTTTTCAGTCAATACGCAAGCCAATAAAAGTTATCTGATTCCAGCAGTTGAAATTATTGGGTTTGATTTTCTTTTAAATCAGTTTAATCGCCACTACAGCGGTATTTCAGATTATGACTCAAACCTAACGACTATTCGGCACAACCTGCATAGCAGCTGGGTTGATGACAAAGACCCCTTCAGTATTAACCAGTTAGGCCATCCATATCAGGGTTCTATCTATCATGGTTTTGCCAGATCGGCTGGCCTTAATTATTGGGAATCATTAGGATATACCTTGGCAGGAAGCGCCTTTTGGGAAATTGCTGGCGAAAAAGTACCGCCTTCAAAAAACGATATGATTTCAACTGGTTTTGGGGGTTCGTTTCTTGGTGAAGCACTATTTAGAATGTCGAGTCTAGTGCTTGAAAAAGGCGGTAGCAAGCCTGGCCTTTGGCGTGAGACCAGCGCGGCATTAATCTCACCTGCAGCAGGGTTTAACCGTCATGCATTTGGCGATAGGTTTGATTCAGTCTTCGCGAGTAATGATGCCAGCTATTACAGCCGCCTACAGTTTGGCCTCAGTAATACCATTAGTGGCAACCCTGGTACGGCTGACGAAATTAAGAAAAATGATGCGCAATTAGACTTTTTGCTTGGTTATGGCCTGCCTGGTAAGCCTGGTTATTCTTATACACGGCCTTTTGATTATTTCGTGTTTCAAAGCACAGCTTCAAGCGCCAATGTGTTCGAAAATGTAATGACCCGCGGCTTGCTTTATGGAACCGATTATCAAGCGGGGGAAAACTATCGAGGATTGTGGGGTTTATATGGTAGTTATGACTATATTTCTCCGCAAACTTTTCGCATTTCCAGCACGGCATTGTCGCTTGGTACAACTGGCCAGTTATGGTTAAGTGAAGCTGTTGCACTTCAAGGCACGGTGATGACAGGTCTAGGCTACGCCGCGGTTGGCACCAATAATGGAAAGACCGAACGCGATTATCACTACGGCGTGGCGCCGCAAGCCTTGGCAGCTTTGCGTGTTATTTACGGTAAACAAGCCTCTATTGATATCACTGGCCGTGAATATTTTGTCAGCGATGTCGATAACGCACATGTAGGTGGGCACGACAACATCGTTCGCGCGGATATTGCCTTCACTTACCGCGTCTATGAAAAGCACGCTATTTCAATAAAGTATCAATGGAATCAACGAGACGCGACTTTTCCAGAACTTGGCGATAGAAAACAGTCAACGGGCACATTGGGCATCTACTATACATTTTTGGGTCATGATGGTTTTGGTGAGACAGATTGGCGCTAGCACGTTTTGGCTTGAATGAACTGGTTCGCTTTTTTTGAATAACATTTATTTGGAGCAATTGAAATGAATAACAACGATATTACATCGATCATTGAGGCAGGCAATTCGGCGTGGAATCATGCACTAAATACTGGCAATATTAAGGGGTTGGCAGAGCTGTATGCAGAAAACGCAACACTATCTGCAGGAGATGGTAAAAGATTGGTTGGGCGCACTGAAATCGAGCACCTGTTTAATGGATTTGTGAAAAATGGCGTGCATAACCACACTTTAGAAATCATTAAAACAGGCGGCGCTGATAAAGTGATTTACCAAGTCTCCAGATGGAATGCCTATGGCGCTGAAACAGAGGGAAAGAAACCTTCATTTGGAGGCATCACCATGAGTGCTCTAGAGCAAGACCGCGATGGTAAATGGCAAATTAGTTCACATGTTTGGAATGCAACTAGTTAAGTTAAGTTAAATATAAATGTAAAAGTTTTTTGATAAAGCTGAATATATATTTAAAGTGATTGTAAATGTAATTGATTGATTAACCATGGACTACTAAAGCAGATTCCTTGTGAGGCAATATCTATAAGGGTTGCAAGCATCTATTTTTTAGGATTTTAACACCTTCTCAAAGTTTTATTTTTTTGAACAGGGAGGTGAAACCTGTGCTCAGAGCGAGATTATTTAATAATTTCGTTAAGCGAAAACATCTAAACATTTGAAATACTGAGTCTTTGTGATTATTATGGATACCTACCGTCACGAAATATTCAATTATTATGAATGACAAAATGAATAAAACTTCGATTTGCAACGTGGTTGCTTTAGAAATAATTGATTATTCTAAAAAAACTGAAGCCGAACAAACAGAAATCAAAAATCTGTTTAATGGTTTTATTAACCACGCGGTGATTGATGTTCCGCAAGAAGATCGTATGATTGTCGTCACGGACGGCGGCGCGACAATTACCTGCAGTGGCCCGTTAGAAGACGCATTAGAAGATGCGCTTTTCATTTCGATTACCATTCGGGATGAAATTTTAAAAAATAATACTCATAGTGCAACACCTTTATATGTGCAGTTTGGTATTAATTTAGGCGCTGTGCGCGTGGTTAAAAAAGTCATTGTAGGTGAGGGGATTGATGAAGCGCAGCGGATTATGAGCTTTGCGAACCCGAATCAGATTTTGGTTTCTCAGGGTTATTTTGAGATGGCTTCAAAGCTGACGCAAGAAATGGCGCAAATGTTTGAGAAGTACGAAATGCACGCGCATGAGCATGATATTTACGCGGTACGTTTGCTTAAAGAATCTGCAGCTGATGAATCGCCAATAATTCCTAACGATAGTTCTGAGCCAGAAGTAGGGCAATCAATCGCAAGTAAAATCAATTGGGTGTATGTGGGCTACAGCTTGTTAGTGTTGGCAGCATTTTTTTTGCTGGCCAAATTGGTGCTAAAACCAACAGAGCCGACTATTATATTTGAGCAACCCGCTGTAGTAGAAAAACAACCCGTCGTAGAGGACAAGCAGCCGGCAGCGGCAGAAAAGATAGCGAAACCCGAAACCAATATAACTGCTGAACCAGTTGAGACTGAAAAACCTACTGCTGCTGTCGAGCTTACTAAGACTGTAAAACCAATTCAAGAAGAGCCAATAAAAGCCAAAGTTACACAGAAAAAAGCCGCTCAAAAAGCCAAGGTTGACGTTGAAACCACAACTGCTCCACCCAAACCAGTTGCAAGTAAGCCTGAAAAACCTGCAACAAACGCTACTGCAAAACCCACAGAATCAAAAGCAGAAAAAAATACAACAAATGATAAGTCTGGTTGGCAGACTTTTAAAGATAGCGTAACAAGCGGCACTGAACGCAAGTGCTCGCAAGCTGAAATTGCACTGAATCAGTGTACTAAGTAAGTGCTCGTGAGCAATATAATTGAAAAACAATTATTGGATGAGCGTTTTATCTATGGTTTTGTCGTCAGTTGCGTAAAGCTTTCCGCTATTAATAAATATTCTTTCAAGTCAAAACCATCTGGATTGATATGACACTCCAGCCATACGCCGTAAACAAAACTATCCAACATAACGGCGCGGTGCATTGCTTCTTTTTCATCGTGCAAAATTTTGCTTAAGTTATCTGCTAATTCGTTACGATATTTATGATCGATAGGTAACAGACTCAGGCGGTATTTATTGGTGGCACGTACCTCACCCCAATTTGCAAACCATAGAGACAGCAGGTCACTATGGGTAGCCGCAAAGTGCATATCATGACTGATATGGCCACTAATTTGTGCGAGTGGTTCGCTACTAATTTTTGCAAGATAAGCTTTCAAGCTTTTATCGTAAGTATCTAGCGCATTTTCCAATACAGCATCTAATAATTGTTCTTTAGATGAAAAGTGAAACCCAATTAAAGTACGTGATACACCAGCTATTTCGGCTACCGCATTGAGCGTGGTCGCGGATAGGCCATATAGAGCTACAGCACTGATTGTGGCTTGAATTAAGCTACGACGCGTCTCTTCACCGCGTAGTATTCTTAAATCTTTTACTTTTTTTATATTCAATTTTATCCACTTAATTTTATGTTGACATTTATTATACTGTAAAATAAACTGTCTGTACGTACAGCTTGTTTTAATGTTTTAACTTGATTAATTGGTTGTGGAGTTTAAAAAATGTCTCATAAGTTTGACGTAGTAATTATTGGTGCTGGTCATAATGGCCTAACTACTGCAGCCTATCTTGCTAAAAAAGGCCTCACTGTGGGCGTGTTTGAAGCAAGAGGCATTATAGGAGGTGCGGCAGTTACTGAGGAATTTTATCCTGGATTTAGAAATTCAATTGCGTCTTATCTGGTTGGCATGTTAAGTCCAAAAGTAGTATCCGAACTAGGACTGGTAGAGGCAGGCTTGCAAATTGTTAAACGCCCAGCGAATGATTTTATGCCGCTACCAGATGGGCGTTACTTGTTAAATGAAACAGGTAAGGACGACGATTATATCAAGCAGCTGGATAAAATGTGCTCCGGAGACGGTGCAGGGTTTATTCGCATGGATAATGATTTAAAAGAAGTCGTCGCTACTGTTAGCGAGCTGATGCATCGCACACCACCCAATTTAGGTGGTGGATATATGGATTTATTTACTACCGTCAGTGCTGGCTTACAAATGAGGCACTTTTCTGCACGTGCACAATCTACCTTAGCTAGACTAATGACAATGTCTGCAGCAGAATTTCTCAATCAATACTTTAAAGGTGATGCCATACGCGGTGGGTATGGCTATTTAGCCTCGGTAGGCACATTTCAAAGCCCCAGTGCGCCTGGCAGTGCATATGTCATACTGCACCATAGCTTTGGTCAAACTAATTCTGAACAAGGTCTATGGGGGCACGCAATAGGTGGTATGGGCGCAGTAAGCAACACGATTGCAAAAGTAGCAAAAGCAGCTGGTGTGGTGATAGAAGTAAATGCGCCAGTAGCTTCTGTGAAAACGCGCGGTAGTGTGGCATGTGGCATTGTGCTTAAAGATGGTCGAGAAATTGAAGCAACGCGTGTAGTTGCAAATACCACACCAAAAGTGTTGTACGAAAAACTGGTTGCACCAGAACTATTGCCTGATGAGTTCCGTAACACTGTTTCACGTTATCGTAGCCATTCAGCCACACTGCGTATGAATGTAGCCTTGTCAGAACTTCCTGATTTTACTTGTCTACCAGGCAAAACTCAGGGTGTTCATCACGGCAGTTCAGTCGTCATTTCACCTTCACTTGAATATTTGGAAGATGCTTATGATGACGCTAAAAAAGGCGGATGGGCAAAAAAACCTGCGATAGAAATGTGGATTTCTTCTACTGTAGACCCAACACTCGCGCCTAAAGGTCAGCACGTAGCAAGTTTATTTTGTCAGCATTTCCATCAAACCTTGTCCGATGACCGCGATTGGGATGCTCACCGTGAAGAGGCAGCAGATGTCGTTATACAAACCATGACGCAATATGCACCGAATTTTGCTAAATCCATTATTGGGCGCCAAGTATTAACCCCAAAAGATTTAGAACAAAAAATTGGGTTAACTGGAGGCGATATATTCCACGGCTCATTGAATATAGATCAAATTTTCTCTATGCGCCCTGTGCCAGGTTATGCAGATTACCGTACACCAGTGCCTATGCTGTATTTGTGTGGCTCTGGAACTCATCCAGGTGGAGGGGTGACGGGCATTCCAGGACGCAGTGCAGCAAGAGAAATATTGAAAGATTTACGCAGCAAACCACATAAAACCACTAGCAGTATTTACGCATAAATTAAGGACTTAACATGGCAAACCCAGTAATACATATTGAACATATGTCTAGCAATCCAGAAAAAGGCATGAGTTTTTATACTAAGTTATTTGATTGGAAAGTAGAAGATATGGCAGTTCCCGATGATGAGCCATATAAAGTTGTCATCTCAAAAGACTCGCCAAACATTGGCTTTTTAGGTATTCCAGATAGCGCAAGACCAAGCTGGTTAACTTATATTCGTGTTGACGACATAAAGGCTTCCGTTGCTAAAGCCAAAGATCTAGGGGCGACTATTGTTGAAGATATTGCAGCGTTTGGGGAGTATGGATGGTCTAGTGTGATTTCAGATCCAACAGGCGCAGTCTTTGCAATTTGGCAATATAAAGAAAACCAAGCTGAACATTAATTAAGATGTAATATTAAGGCGTAACATTAAAGTAAAAAATTGAAATTAAAGGCGTATGAACATGAGTACTTTACAAGCAGCTAAAATTAAACTTCACACAATGCAAGACGCACCATTGCCTATGGATGCCTTGGCAGAGTGTTTAAAACCCTTTGGGGAGTCGCGTATGTTACCGCGAGCAGCTTATGTAGATGATGCAATGCTAGAATGGGAGCGCAAATATATGTTCGAAGCAGGATGGGTGTGTGCGGGGCGAGCATCAATTTTGAACATGCCAGAATCGCAAGCCGCTATTAAGGTGGGGAATCGTGCATTATTGCTAGTGAGAGATGATAAAAACCAATTGCGGGCATTTGAGAATATCTGTCGTCACCGTGGCCATGAGTTACTTGCCTGTGGCGAGAAGTTAGATCATCAGAAAATAGTGTGTCCATATCATGCCTGGAGCTATGAACTAGATGGAAGTTTTTGCCATGGACGGGATCTCGATGAAATCAAAAACGCAGTTCCATCAGAATTAGGCTTATTGCCGATTCGCTCTACAGAATGGGGTGGCTGGTTATTTTTAAATTTTTCTGGTGATGCAGCGCCGTTTAACGAATATATTGGAAGTTTAGATAGCTTTATAAAAAACTGGGATTGTGAACGTCTAGTTGTTGGCTCAAGCCATGATTACGAACTGCAGGCCAATTGGAAGGTGGCCATAGAGAACTATCATGAATGCTACCATTGCGGAATGATTCATCCCGCTTTGTGTAAAGTATCTTCGCCAGAGTCTGGCGGCCTTTACACCAGTCAAAATGGCTTGTTTACAGGGGGGTGGATGATCTTAGAAGATCATGCGGACACCATGAGTTTTGATGGGAAATCTAAGGTAGAGCCTTTCCCTAAACTTGACGATGCACAACGTCGTGAGGTTCACTACATTACGCTTTTCCCTAATTTTTTGATTAGTCTGCATCCAGACTTCATCATGACGCACCGTCTGGAGCCAATTGCGCCAGGCAAAACTTATGTGGAGTGCCAGTGGTTATTTGCATCAGAAGCTGCAAATAAAGCTGATTTTGATCCGAGTTTTGCAGTAGATTTCTGGGATACGACCAATAAAGAAGATTGGGGCGCTGTAGAGTCAGTGCAAAGATCTATGGCTTCTGAAAAATTCATACCAGGAATACTGTCCGCGGATGAAGAATCGGTGTATCAATTTGTGCACTTAGTTGCAAGTGCTTATATGCAAAAACCTATCATCAAGACACATAGATTTTAAGAACACGGGTTTTAGTAAACTACATTCAATTGATTATCAACAAGGGGAAATGCTATGCAAGTTAAGTATCTAAAAGCTAAGACTCTGGCAGTTGCAGTGGTAGGGGCAATATGGATGACTAATTCACAATTAGCGTTTTCAGCAACTGACAAAGTGAATGTGCTTAATTGGTCAGAGCTTATTGGCCCAGATACCGTCGCCACATTTCAAAAAGAAATGAAAATCAAAGTAAAGTATGACACGTTAGACAGTGATGACAGTTTGCAAACAAAGCTTTTAAGCGGCAGAAGTGGCTACGATGTCGTGTTTCCTTCAGTTAACTTTATGATCAAGCAGGCTGAAGCGGGCGTTTACGAAAAACTTGATTTATCAAAAATCCCGAATGCAGCCAAAATTAGTCCACTTCTAGCTGCCAAAGCCAATACGCCCTATGGCATTGTCTACTCTTGGGGGACTACAGGGTTTATTTTAAATGCTGAAAAAGCACGTGCAATATTAGGTAAAGATGCCAAACTAAATACTTGGGATTTGCTCTACAACCCCGCGGTGGTCAGTAAAATGAGCAAATGTGGCGTATCTTTTTTAGATTCTAGTAGCGATGTTTTTGCCACAGCATTAGCCTATATGGGACGTGATCCAAACAGCAAAAAACCTCAGGATTACCAAGATGCGTATGCAATGCTGATGAAAGTGCGGCCCTACATTACACAATTTACGTCTACCACAATGCGCACAGATATTGTTGGTGGCGACATTTGCGTAGCGCAAGGCTGGAACGGCGATGGTGGTTTTTCAGTGCGTGCTGCAAAAGAGGCTAAAAAACCATTCGAAGTACTTTATATTACCCCCAAAAAACAGACAGGCTTTTGGATGACCATGATGGGTATTCCAAAAGATGCACCCAATAAAGAAAACGCCTATAAATTTATCAATTACCAGTTGCGCCCAGATATTGCTGCTGCTTATAGTAACTATGCTGCATATGCCACTTCTGTGCCTAGTAACTTGGTGAAACCAGAAATTCTTAACGACAGAGCGATTTATCCAACCGAAGCAGATATTAAAGATGCTTTCGTCTTCGAAATTTTAGAGCCTGCACAATCTAAATTGATGAATAAACTGTTCTTAAAATTTAAGGCAGGCAAATAAGTTTAATTAAAATTTATTACCCATTTTATGACGCAAACGATTAGAAAAACACTCCCTGGGCGTGATTATATAGACTCTGTTATTTTTGAGTTAGAACGCCAGAAAGTGTTTTTTAAATCCTGGTATTACGCGGGACGTGAAGAACAAGCAGCTGTAGCAGGGCAGTGGTTTACGATTGATGTGGTAGGCGAAAGCGTGATTGTGATGCGCAATGATGATGGACAGCTACAGGCTTTTTACAATGTATGCCGCCATCGTGGTTCTCGCCTTTGCGACGAAACATCAGGGCAAAGTCATGGTGCTATTATGTGCCCGTATCACAACTTGTGTTACAGCCATCAAGGTGAATTAATTGCGACTCCCCGCATTGAGGAACATGAACTAAATCGCAGTCAACTCTCACTATGGCCAGTACATGTGGAAGTTTGGCAGGGTTTTGTTTTTGTCAATTTGGCTGATGATAAACCCATGCCTCTGCGTGAATCTCTCGCGATGCATTTTGATGAGCCCTTGCGTTTTGAGCGTTTTGAATTAGATAAACTACGTATTGGGCATCGTGTAGAAGCTGTTGTGAATGCCAATTGGAAAATCATTATGGAAAATTATCTGGAATGTCTGCATTGCCCCGCAGTGCATCCAGAACTGGTTGAAACAATTGAAACTTATCAAACGGGGTGGGTGATAGAAGAAGGGCGCGATGACGGTGGCGTAAGCTTACCCCCTGGGGGGACTGGCTATACGCAAGAAGGTAAATCCAACTTATCGGTGAACCCTTGCATGACCGCATTAGAAATCAACTCTATCTACGGCGGTGCAATTCCACCCAATGTAACGCTAGATATCGGCGCCACTGGCGTCATGATTATTCAGCTACTACCTATCAGTCCTTTGCAAACACGCGTTATTGATACTTTTTTGTTTAATGCGACAGATGTGGCGAAGGCTGATTTTAATCCAAGCTCGGTAGTAGATTTTAATGAGCTAGTTTCACGACAGGATTATGCTGTTTGCGAACGTGTACAAAAGGGTGTAGCCTCACGCGCTTTTAGCCATGGGGCTTTGGCCGATAAAGATATTTATGTTTATGAATTTGTGCAACGGTATTTGAAGCTTCGAGATAATTAATCTAATATAGTGGTATTAGCTTAGCTAATAGCTATTTAAATTACTACCTAAAAGGGATTATTAGAAAATGACTAGAAAATGGAAGGTATAGCGGCTAAGGTAACGAAATCTCCAAACGAGCCTGGTCAGGAAAACTTCATCCAACTGATTGATGTTGTTAAGCAGTTTGGTGATACAACAGCTGTTGACCACGTTAATTTATCTATCCGTAAAAACGAACTATTTGCCTTACTAGGAAGTTCTGGCTGCGGCAAATCAACGCTGCTGCGCATGATGGCAGGATTAGAAACGCCAACCTCAGGGCGCATATTGATTGATGGCGAAGATTTAGCAAAATCCCCGCCTTTCCGCCGTCCTGTCAATATGATGTTTCAGTCTTACGCACTATTCCCGCACATGACGGTAGAAGGTAATGTAGCCTACGGCTTAAAGCAAGAAGGCATTGCTAAACAAGAGATTAAAGACCGCGTAGATGCAGTGCTTGAGCTGGTACAGATGCAAGCTTATAAACTGCGCAAACCACATCAGTTATCAGGCGGGCAACAGCAGCGGGTGGCATTGGCACGAAGCTTGGTTAAACGTCCGAAACTATTATTGTTAGACGAACCAATGTCCGCTTTAGACAAAAAAATTCGGCAACAAACACAATTCGAACTTGGCAATATTTTATTCAAAGTAGGTGTTACTTGCGTGATGGTGACGCATGACCAAGAAGAAGCCATGACCATGGCTGATCGTCTTGCGGTGATGACCGAAGGTAAATTGGTGCAGGTAGGCACGCCCACTGAAGTATACGAATTCCCCAATAGCCGTTTTTCGGCTGAATTTATTGGCTCCACCAATATGTTTGAAGGCACCTTGCTAGAAGAAGACAGTAATTTAATGTTATCTGCGGAGCTTGATTCTCCATTGCAACTACTACACAAAATTAATGGCAATGCAGGAAAGCTGTTAAGCGTATCGATTCGACCTGAGCAAATTGCTATCAGCCTTAAACCTGAAGCCAAAAAACATAATGTTGCTACTGGCGTTGTAGATCAAATTGCGTACATGGGCAGTTATTCCCTGTTTTATATCAGACTGACAGGCGGAAAGCTCATTGTTGCTAGTGTTTCGCGCTTGGTCACTCAACTGATGGAAAGAATGCCAAGTTATGATGATACGGTATATGTAAGCTGGGAACCCATGAGTTGTGTGGTGCTTGCTTAGCAGATAAATATCTTCGCAAATGAAAAACAACCTCATTAAACAATTATTACAAAGATTCACACCTTCTAGCCGTGCGCTTTTAATTGCCGTGCCCTATGGCTTTCTTTTACTATTTTTTATGTTGCCGTTTATTACGGTGTTTAAAATAAGTTTTGCAGATCAAGCTACCAAAATACCGCCTTATACCGATTTAATCAGCATTCAAGATGCAGCATGGACGCTCAAAATCAACTTTGAGCATTACCGCGCAGTGTTGGTAGATAACTTATATATCCAATCTTATTTAGATTCGATCATCGTCGCATTTAACACCACCTTGATTTGCTTGCTGATAGGCTACCCGGCTGCGTATTTCGTCGCGCGCTGTGAAAAATGGCGTAATGAGCTATTAATGTTGCTGATGCTGCCATTTTGGACTTCATACTTAATTCGCGTTTATGCTTGGATCGGTATCCTTAAAGACAACGGCTTGTTAAATAACTTTCTGCTTTCAATGCATTTGATAGATGAGCCGCTGCGGCTGTATCACAACAATTGGGGCATGTATATCGGCATGGTGTATTCGTATTTGCCTTACCTTATTTTGCCACTTTACGCACACATGGTAAAAATGGATTTAACTTTGCTAGAAGCCGCGCAGAACTTAGGTGCCAAGCCTTGGAAAGCTTTTCGAGATATCACCTTGCCACTCTCAATGAAAGGGGTGATTGCGGGTTGCTTATTAGTGTTTATCCCTGCGGTAGGCGAGTATGTGATTCCAGAACTGCTTGGTGGCTCAGATTCCGTGATGATAGGCCGCGTGATGTGGGATGACTTTTTTAGCAATACCGATTGGCCAACTGCCTCAGCAACCGCGTGCATTATGATTGTGCTGTTATTGTTGCCGATTGCTTTATTCCAGCGCATGCAAGTGCAGCAGATGGAAGAAGCGTATGAGTAAACCGTATGAATAAATCAAGCAACAAAACATCTATTGTTGTGCTGTGGCTGGTATTTCTGTTTCTATACTTGCCATTGCTGGTGGTCATCGTTTACTCGTTTAACGAATCTAAGCTCGCCAGTGTTTGGTCTGGATTTTCTTTTAGGTGGTACAGCGCCTTAGTTAATGATGAAGAGTTGATGGATGCCGCTTGGTTCAGCTTTAAAATCGCTGTCGCAAGTGCGTTCGCAGCCGTCATACTAGGTACCTGGGCGGCGATGATACTGGCGCGTTATGGGCGTTTTCGTGGCTTTACGCTGTTTATGGGCATGCTCAATGCGCCAATCGTGTTGCCAGAGGTAATTTTAGGTATTTCGCTATTATTGTTGTTTGTAAATATGCAGCAAATGCTGGGCTGGCCTGAGGATAGGGGCTTTTTCACCATTTGGATAGGCCACACCATCACTTGCATCGCCTACGTAACCATCACAGTGCAATCGCGCTTATCAGAAATGGATAAATCATTGCTAGAAGCCGCACAAGACTTAGGTGCGCCACCCCTTAAAGCATTTTTTGACATTACTTTACCTCTAATTTCGCAAGCGCTCATTTCAGGCTGGTTACTGTCGTTTACCATTTCTATCGATAACGTGGTTATTTCTGCGTTCTTATCCGGCCCTGGCTCGTCAACCTTGCCTTTAGTGGTGTTCTCGCGTACAAGGGTAGGACTCAATCCAGAAATCAACGCTTTGGGCACTTTGTTTATTCTCACCGTCACCATCGCAATTATTGCGAATAATATCGCAATCCGCAGGCGAGAAAAACAACGTGTTATTGACATGCGGTTGGCGCTGGCTTCTCACTAAGAGTTAGCGTCATAGCTGTCACCTAGTTAATTTAAAGTTAATGGCTACTAAGGGCAATATTTTTCCCGTGCGTCTGTACCAACCGTTTTAACTCTGGCACACAAGAACCGCACTCTGTACCGCATTTCAGCTTGTTTTGCAGGGTAATTAAATCAGCACCTAGCTCGATATTTTCAACAATCTCGTTTTGCGAAACATCTAAACAATTACAGATAATTTTGCCGCGTCCTATCTCGCCACTAGGCGGCGCAGAGAGCGGGGCAAGCGCCCAGCGACTAAATTCTTTATATTGTGCATCATCGTTAAACTGGCCTGTGGACATCACTTCTTTTAGCCATTCGGTCGCCAGCGTTTCACCCATTAAGCGCACGCCAGCGACTTCTAATTTGCCATTGGCTGCATTTTTTTGCACCATAATACGTTTGCTAATACCGCGTTTTGCATCGTTGTAATTTAAGCAGGGCGATTCATCCGTCATGCCTAAAATCTCGTCTATTTTTTCTATTAATGCTAGGTCTGGCGCGGTTTCGTGTGCGGCACGCAAAATAAGCAAGCCTGCTTTATTCGCCTCGTTTTCGCGCCCAAATAAGCCGCAACTTGCGTGGGTAAATTGCGGCATCAGTGCGCGCACTTTTTCTAATAAGGTTAAATCTTGGCAAGTGCGTAAAATCGTCATGCGCCAAGGCAGCTCTAGTTTTTCTATTTTAACCGCGGTATGTTTCAGCTCTGGTTGTTTAGAGGTTTTATCAAAAGCAGGTGGCATCAGTGCATTGACACCTAAGCCATTCATAAACTGACTGCCCCAGTGCATGGCAATAAAGGTTTGCGCAGGTTGCACTTCATCGCTCGTTTGCACAGGCAATACCAAGCTGCCGCGCTTGTTTTGTACTTTTACAATATCGCCATTTTTTAAGTTGCGGCGCATCATGTCATCGGCACTAACATGAATCACAGCTTCTTCTGCATGGTTATAGAGCTGCGCGACGTTGCCAGTGCGGCTCATGCCGTGCCATTGGTCGCGTAAACGCCCCGTGAGTAAGTGTAGCGGATGGCGCGCATCGGTTTTATCGGCTGTGCCTTTATAAACCGCATTTACAAATTGCGCTTTGCCATCAGGTTTTTGAAAAATACCATCGCTATAAAGTCGTGTTTTACCCGTACTTGCACCCGTTACAAATGGCCACTGCTGTGGGCCTTGCGCGTTGAGCAGGTCGTAGCTTAAGCCTGTAATATCCAAGTCGCGCCCGCGTGTGGTTTCGCGATGCTCGTTAAAGATGTCTTCAGTAGTGGTGTAGGGGAATAATGTTTTAGCATCACCCTTCGACAGGCTCAGGGCGAACGGAGCACTTAAGCGCTTTTCTAAACGTTGCGCAAAATCCACCACAATCTGCCAATCGTGTTTAGCCTCGGCTGGGGGCGTAATTGCAGGGTTTACACGGGTAATACAGCGCTCAGAATTAGTGACGGTGCCTTCTTTTTCGCCCCAAGTACTGGCTGGCAGCAACACATCGGCATACGGGCAAGTGCTGGTATTGTTAAACGCATCTTGCACCACAACCAATTCAGCCGTGCTTAAGGCTTCTAGCACATTATTGAGGTCTGGCATCGAATGTGCGGGGTTAGTGCAAGCAATCCAAATGGCTTTAATTTCACCATTTTTAATGGCGTCGAACATCTCTACAGCAGTTTTACCCGCGGTTGCTGGCACGTCATCCACGCCCCAGAGTTTAGCGATTTCTGCGCGGTGTTCTGCGTTTGCTAAATCACGATGACCTGAAAGTAAATTGGCCATGCCGCCAACCTCGCGTCCACCCATGGCATTGGGCTGACCTGTGAGTGAAAACGGCCCTGCGCCAGGCTTGCCAATTTGACCAGTGGCTAGATGTAGGTTAATCAGCGCGGCGTTTTTATCTGTTCCGTGGATGCTTTGATTCAAACCCATGCAATACATGCTTAAGGTTGGGCCTTTGCCAAACCATTTAGCCGCGGTGATGATTTCACTTTCTTTAATGCCGCAAATATCGGCCACCATTTTGGGCGTATATTCACGCACGGTATCTTTGAGCGCATCAAAGCCATTGGTGTGCGCGTTGATGTAGGCCATATCTAGCAAGTCTTCCCATAGCATCACGTGCAGCAAGCCATTAAATAGGGCTACATCGGTACCGGGCAAAATAGCGAGGTGCAAATCAGCAGCTTGCGCGGTATCTGTTTTACGCGGGTCTACAACAATAATTTTTAAATTTGGATTTTTGGCTTTCGCGTCTTCAATCCGCCTAAAAATAATCGGGTGTGCAAACGCGGTATTGCTGCCCGCGATAAACAAGCAATCGGTATGGTCAATATCTTCGTAACACGCTGGCGGCGAATCAGCACCAAGTGTGGCTTTGTAGCCTGTGACGGCAGAAGACATACATAGTCTGGAATTGGTGTCTACATTATTTGTACCAATTAAACCTTTGGCGAGCTTGTTAAATACGTAATAATCTTCGGTGAGTAATTGACCAGAGATGTAGAACGCGACGGAATCTGGGCCATGTTTTTCGATGGTTTGTGCAAATTTTTCGGCTAAGTAATCCAGCGAAACATTCCAAGATACTTGCTTTCTGGGCATATCACGGCTTAAGCGCATTTCAGGATAAAGCGCACGGTTATCTGGCTTGGCCGATAAATGCAAGGTTGCACCTTTGGTGCATAAACGACCAAAGTTAGCAGGGTGGTTAGGGTCACCTTTTACATCAACGATTTTATCGTTTTCCGTTTTGATAATGACGCCACAGCCAACACCGCAGTAGCAACAAGTAGATTTTGTTTCGCGATGGCTGCTCTGATAGGGTTCTGCGGCTAGGTTTTGCAATCTAATATCTATCCTATTATCGATAGGGTTTAATTCTGCCTGATATTGTTGCTGTTGTTTCATCTGCGACACTAAATACTTAAATAAACCATGCCATCTTCAACTTTAACTTGATAACAAGCGGTTTGCCCCACATCTGGCTCTTCTGCGTTGCCATCCAGCAAGCTAATTTTCCAAGAGTGCAGTGGGCAAGCGACTTTGTCGCCATACACAATGCCTTGCGACAAAGGGCCGCCCTTATGCGGACAGCGATTGTTGATAGCAAAAACGCGGTCGTCTTCTGTGCGAAAAATACCTACTTCAATATCGATTGCTTCTTTATTTTTTGTACGTACAACACGCGCGCCCAACTTGGGAAAGTCTTCAAATGGCGCGATTTTAATCCACTTCTGCATGGTGTTCCTTAAAAGATTATTTGCAAAAATGCAGAAGAATTAAACGGTGATGGTTTCAAACTCTTTATGCTCGGCACGCTTTTGCACACGCTCGCTCCAAGGTTCAACCGCGCCCTGCAAGGCATATAATAAGCGCTCATATGCAGCTTTTCGTCCTTCTACATCTTCTACCACACGTTGTTTTACGTATTCCAAACCCATACGGTGTATCCAATGCACGGTACGGTCTAGGTAACGTGCTTCTTCTCGGTAAATTTGTATAAATGCACCAGAATACTCCAGCACTTCATCGTGTGTTTTTACTTTACAAAGAAACTGTGCCACTTCGGTTTTTATGCCGCCATTGCCACCAACGTAAATCTCCCAACCAGAATCTACGCCAATAATGCCCACATCTTTAATACCAGATTCTGCGCAGTTTCTAGGGCAACCAGAAACAGCAAATTTCACTTTATGTGGTGCCCACATGTGGTCAAAGGCTTTTTCAATATCAATCCCCATTTGGGTAGAATTCTGTGTACCAAAGCGGCAGAACTCAGAGCCTACGCAAGTTTTTACAGTGCGGATGCCTTTGGCATAAGCGTAGCCAGAAGGCATGTCTAAATCTTTCCACATACCAACCAAATCTTCTTTCTTCACGCCAAGCAAGTCGATACGCTGACCGCCTGTGACCTTTACCATTGGCACGGCGTATTTATCGGCCACGTCGGCAATTTTGCGCAATTGGTCTGGTGTTGTTACACCGCCATACATACGGGGAATCACCGAATAAGTGCCATCTTTTTGGATGTTGGCATGTACACGCTCATTAATAAAGCGCGATTGCGGATCATCCACGGCTTCATGCGGCCAAGTAGAAAGTAAGTAGTAATTTAGGGCAGGGCGGCAAGTCGCACAGCCATTGGGTGTGCGCCAAGCCATACCACGCATGGCATCTGGAATATTAAGGTACTTATTCTTGCGAATTTCTTCACGCACTTCTTCATGATTTTTTTCGGTGCAACCACATACCACTTTGCTGGTAGAAGGTGGCGCATAGCCACCGCCCAATGTGCTGGCTAAAATTTGCTCAACCAAACCCACGCAGCTACCGCAGCTAGAACCTGCTTTTGTTTGTTTTTTTACATCATCAATGGTAAACAAGCCTTGGTCTTGAATGGCCTTAACAATGGTACCTTTACACACCCCGTTGCAACCGCATACCTCCATTTCATTGGTCATCATGGCGGCTTTATCTTGGCCTTGGTGGCCTGTATTACCAAGCGAATCTTGCCCAAACATGAGGGAATCGCGAATTTCGTGAATGGGTTTACTATCGCGCAACATTTGAAAATACCAGGCACCATCAGCGGTATCACCATAGAGAACGCTACCAATTATTTTGTCATCTTTGATGACTAATTTTTTATAGACGCCACCTACAGCATCATGTAACACGATTTCTTCGCGTTCTTCATCGGCAGCTTCTATACCGCTTCTAAAATCGCCCGCACTAAACAAATCAATGCCTGTTACTTTAAGTTTGGTAGAAGTGACTGAGCCTTTGTATAAACCGATGCCAAAGTTGGCTAAATGGGTTGCGCAGACTTTTGCCATTTCAAATAATGGCGCGACCAAACCATAAGTAATACCACGATGTGCAACGCATTCGCCCACCGCATAAATGCGCGGATCATAGGTTTGCATCGTGTCGTTTACTACAACACCTCGGTCACAATGAATGCCAGCAGACTCTGCTAACGTAAAGTTTGGGCGAATGCCCACGGCCATCACAACTAAATCTGCTGCAATTTCTAATCCATCACTAAACTTTACTTTTTCAACTCTCGATTTTCCTATGAGCTGCTCTGTATTTTTATTGAGTAAGAAATTTAAACCTTTGGCTTCAAGTGATTTTTGTAGCATTTTACCTGCGGTTTTATCCAACTGGCGCTCGAGTAACCAGTCATTCTTATGCACTACGGTTACTTCCATGCCTTGAATTTTTAGACCGTTTGCTGCCTCCAACCCGAGCAACCCTCCACCAATGACCACAGCATGTTTGTACTTTTTGGCAGTCGCAATCATGTCGTTAGTATCTTTAATATCACGATAGCCAATCACACCCTCTAAATCTTTACCAGGAATCGGCAACATGAATGGTTTTGAACCAGTGGCCAATAGTAATCTGTCATACTCCGCACTTGTGCCATCCTCGGCATATGCAACACGATTTTTGCGATCAATTTTGTTGATACGCGCACTGGTATGGAGCGTAATGTTGTTTTCCGCATACCATTCTCGGGTATTAAGGATAATGTCATCGATAGTTTGCTCATTTGCAAGCACTGGCGAGAGCATAATGCGGTTGTAATTGGGGTCGGGCTCATCACAAAACACGGTAATATCATAGATATCAGGTGCGATTTTGAGCAACTCTTCTACTACGCGCATGCCTGCCATGCCGTTTCCTACCACTACTAATTTCATTTTTTGCATAGTTTTTTAATTAGAATGTATACATAGCTGTTAACCAAAGCTTGTCGGTATCGCGAATACGACCACGGTTGCCAGCAACATTGTTTGCTACGTTAGGTGTTGCAGCATAATGGTCATCTTCGGTATATTTACCGTACTCAAGTTTAGCCATAATATTTTTGCTGTAGTTATAGGTTGCAGCTACATTCCACTCTTTGCCATATTTGTCGCCATTGGTCGCTGCGCCACCACCCACGGTATTGAAGTCATCATCAGAATGAATGAAGTGATAATCGGCAAAGAATAAAAAGTCATCATATCTGTAGGTTGCAGTGAAGAAAGTATCTTTAATGCCAGATCTAGGTGTGGCTAAAAATTTATCTACCCAGCCTTGAAACAAGTGGTTAGTACCATAAGGCGTTTGGAAGGCATATTTATTATCATTACTAGATAATAATTCTTGATCTACGCGAAAGTTGAAGTTATCAAAGCCTAAACCACCGCCAACTTTGTAGTAATGTGCATCAATACGGCTATCGCCATTGGCGTAGTCACTTTGTTTGGCATACTCAGCCGTGTAGTGTGCTCTAAAATTTGGAGTAAATGGATGAGTACCATCTAAACGTAATCCAAAAGTTTTGTTTGATTGATCAGCGTTAATGTTTAGTTTTCCAGGATTGTTCAGCGAAGCCGCACCAAACCATGCATTACCAAAGCCTAAATCGTTCACATTTGAAAAGTAACCATAGCCTACCAAAAATTCAGTGGGTGAAATACGATAGCGAATGTTGGCAATATCTAAATAGCCATCACGTTGCTCAGTAGTAATTTGCGTGATTTTTTCATAATGTGCAGCAAAAATTTCGGTTTCTGGCAGACTTTTATTTAATACTGAAACGCCATCAAATACCTGCATCACTTGTCTAAAGCCAATGTCGCCAATAAAGCGCACATTGTCTAAATTGAGCTGTTGCCGACCTAAACGGAAGCGGGTGTTTTTAAGGCCTGTCCAGTCGATATATAATTGATTGACGCCTGTGTAGGATGGATCAACCACTTTTGCATACTCAATATTTCTTACTTGGTTGGATGCACCATTAACAAGGGTATTATTAGTGCTATCGTTAAAGTTATCCATTAACTTTGTCACATCGATCAATTGTGCAGCAAAGCTAAAGTTGTTATATGGCGCTGTTTGCCAGCCAATTAGGCTGCGCAAAGTCAAAGCGTCGGCATCTTTAACATCTTCAAATCTGGTCGGGTTAAGTGCGGTGCCAATGGTGTTGTTAGGTTGCAGCCCATCTTGACTAACAGCTTCATAACGCAATCTAAAACTGGTTAAGTTTTTACCTTCTTTAACCGCATCCATAAAGGTATATTCGGGTAAAACTTCTTCTTCTGCGATAACCGCCTGCGATGCAAATGCAAAGGCAAGGGCAATTGCACAAGACACTTTATGCAGCTTAAATATTGAGTGTGAATTCATAAAATGATCCTTTTAAAATAGAAAATCTAAAGAGGTGATTGTTGTTATGCTGCTTTTTTGGCATGGCGCTCGTACAAAAATTTAAGTACTTCGGCGCGTAAGTGGTTATAGTTTTTATCTTCCGCAAGATCTAACCGGTTTCTAGGTCTTGGCAAATCTACTGATAAAATTTCACCAATGGTGGCAGCAGGGCCGTTAGTCATCATCACAATGCGGTCAGATAACAACACAGCTTCGTCTACATCGTGGGTCACCATGACAGCTGTAGCGCCAGATTTAGCCATAATTTTCATCAACTCATCTTGTAGGTTGGCGCGGGTTAAAGCATCTAATGCACCAAAAGGCTCGTCTAGCAACAACACTTTAGGTTCCATGGCCAATGCGCGTGCAATGCCAACGCGCTGTTTCATTCCGCCAGAAATCTCACTAGGTCGTTTTTCAACCGCATGTGATAAACCTACTAAATCCAGCGCTGCATAGGTGCGTGCTTCTTGCTGCACTTTTGTTTCACTGCCAAACACACGTTGAACGGCTAAATAAACGTTTTCATAGCAAGTTAACCATGGCAGCAAGGAGTGGTTTTGAAACACCACACCACGCTCAGGCCCTGGCCCTGCAATTTCACGACCATTACAGAACAAATGACCTTCTGTCGGTTCTAGCAAGCCAGCAATTAGATTGAGCACAGTTGATTTACCACATCCTGAATGTCCAATAATGGTAATAAACTCACCTTCTTTAATACCAAGGTTGATATTTCTAAGCGCTTCAAAAGTGCCTTTTTTGGTGAAAAAAGTCATATTGACGTTTTCTACCAGCACGTATCTGTCTTGTAATATTTTGCCTTGAGTTAATGTTTTTGCCATGATTTTTCCTATTCGTAACTAAAGCGTTTAGCAATTTGAATTAAAACCTGTTCAAGCAATAAACCCACAACACCAACAATAAAGATGGCAATAATGATGTGCTCAACATTTAAGTTGTTCCATTCATCCCATACCCAGAAACCAATACCTACGCCACCTGTTAGCATTTCAGCTGCCACAATCACCAGCCAAGCAACGCCGATAGAAAGGCGCACGCCAGTCATCATGTAAGGTAAAACATAAGGGAAAAGAATTTTGGTTACGATTTTCCACTCTGATAAATTAAGCACTTTTGCAACATTCATATAGTCTTGCGGCACTTTACTCACACCTACAGCAGTATTGATAATCATTGGCCAAATGGCGGAGATAAAAATCACCCATATGGCCGCTGGGTTTGCCGCTTTAAATACCAGCAAACCTATCGGCAACCAAGCCAGCGGTGAGACAGGGCGTAGCAAACTGATAATGGGCGCCGCCATACGCGACATAAACTGAAAACGCCCAATAATGAATCCCAATGGAATGCCGACAAGTGCCGCCAAACCAAAACCAAGTGCAACGCGTTTTAGCGAGTTGATAATGTTCCAGCCTATGCCCATATCATTTGGGCCATTGACATAAAACGGATCACTAAAAACCTCTACCGCAGAATGAAACGTTTTAATTGGCCCTGGCAACTCTGGCGTTTGATAAGCAATTAAAGACCAGGTAGCGATTAGCAATAACAAGCCAAACATCGGCGGTAGGGCAAACTCAAAAAATGATCGGGTTTGCATCGCAAATTTACTAGGTCTTTTTGTCGCTGTTACTTTAGCCGCTTCTATAGGCGCAATTTCTGAATTGGCCGCAGGTGCAACACTCACAATAGTTTTCACATCGGTCATCACAGGGTTTATTCTTTCTTTTTTAATGCTTACAACGCTCATGAGGTGCCTCTCTTATCTACTATGCTTTGACTTTAAATCCGTTTGCATAAGCTTTCGGATCGCTACCATCCCAAACTACACCGTCCATTAATTTGCTTTTGCGCATCGGGTCGGTAGGTACAGAAATACCAAGTGATTTAGCCGCTTCGGTATAAATATCGATACGGTTTACCTTTTTGGCTATGGCTAGATAATCAGGGTCAGTTTTCAGTAAACCCCAGCGTTTATGCTGCGTTAAGAACCACATGCCGTCAGACAAGTAAGGAAAACTTACTTTGCCGTCGTTAAAGAACTTCATGTAGTTTGGGTCTTCCCATTTTTTGCCAATACCGTTGTCGTAGTGACCAAGGAAACGGCCTTCAATGACTTCTTCTGGCGCATTGACATAAGATTTGCTAGAGATAAGCTTGGCTACTTTGGCGCGGTTTGCAGTGGCATCAATATAACGACTTGCCTCTAAAATCGCTTTGGTCATGGCAAGCGCAGTATTCGGGTTTTTAGCCACAAAATCCGCGGTGCAGCCTAATACTTTTTCTGGGTGATCGACCCAAATATCTTGTGATGTTGCAGCAGTAAAGCCCACTTTGTCGTAAATCGCCCGTGCATTCCAAGGCTCGCCTACGCAGTAGCCATCCATATTGCCAATACGCATGTTTGCCACCATTTGCGGCGGCGGCACTACAATCGTTTTAACATCTTTAATCGGGTTAATGCCAGCGCTGGCCAACCAGTAATAAAGCCACATGGCGTGCGTGCCAGTAGGGAAAGTTTGTGCAAAAGTAAAATCACGGTTTTCGTTAGCCAGTAAGCGTTTCAAGGTAGCGCCACTAGTTACCCCTTTGTCTTTTAATTGGCTCGATAAGGTAATGCCTTGCCCATTGTTGTTCAGCGTCATCAGCACATTCATATCTTTTTGCTGACCACCAATACCCATTTGCACGCCGTAAATCAGACCGTAAAGCACGTGCGCAGCATGTAACTCGCCATTCACTGTTTTGTCACGAATCGCCGCCCAAGAAGCCTCTTTAGAAGGAATAATCTTAATGCCGTATTTTTTATCAAAACCCATCTCAGCTGCCACCACAATTGGTGCGCAATCGGTGAGTGGAATAAAGCCAATTTTTACTTCAGTGATTTCTGGCGCGTCAGAGCCCGCTGCGTAAGCCATGCTTTTAACTCCCGCTGGTAAAATGTTCATAGCCGCAGCCGCACCAAAAGCGCCTGCCACAGTGTTTTTGAAAAAACTACGGCGGCTAGCGTCGGTTAAGTTCTTTTTATCATTCATATTTACTCCTTAGTTAAAGTTTATTGCCAATAAAAAAGCGTCTTAATAATGAGGAAATTTTCCCCAGTATTAAGACGCCGTTGTCTTATGCTTCAATGTTTACGCCAACTTTGACGTATTTAAAACTATTTGTATTTGTCCGCCGTTGGACAAAAACCTTTACTACTAATTAAACGATCAGCAACTCTGCTGTGTTAATCAGCTGTTGTGATAAATCAGCTAATTTAATATTTCTTTGCATTGCCATGTTACGCAGCAGGTTATAAGCCTCATCTTCATCCAAGCCGCGCTGCTTCATCAGCAAGCCCTTAGCGCGCTCAACTACTTTGCGTTCATCTAACTTTAGTTTAGCCAGCGTAAGCTCAGAGCGTAAACTTTTAAATTCTTCAAATCTTGCCACTGCTGCATCAATCACGGGTGTTAACCTTTCGCTAGGGATATTGCCCACCACATAAGCGCTTACCCCTGCCTTTGTCGCCGCCCTAATTTTTTCTTTGTCGCCATCATGCGTAAACATCACTACAGGCCGTGGCTCATGCATGGTCATTACACATATGTTTTCTAAAGTATCTCTGTTAGGAGACTCCGTGCTGATAATCACAATGTCGGGCTTTATTTCACAACATCTTGTTTCTAGGTGGATATCATTTTCAATGTTAGCCACTACCTCAAATCCATTCTCGATTAACGATTTTTTTAAGGACTTGCTGCGTTTTAAATCGTTATCAACAATCATTACTTTCAACATGAGTAACCACAGCAAAGGCTGTGCCAAGTTTTAAATAGTCAATTAAGCGATTGATTTATATTGAAAATATTAACTTTTTGCGAGAAATGACGATTCACTAAAAAAGTAAATGTGCACACAAAAGGTGCAAGCGCATGCACTTTTGAGTGCATTAATATGATTGAATCAAAGGGTAAGAGCTGAAAATAATTAAAAAACAGATGCTCTAGGAGGCAATAGCCATGTGGGTGTCAGGCATGAATAACCAGCTTTAACTGGTATATTCTGCGGGGATGACCCTAGCGGTTACAGGGCAGTAGTTTTGGAACTTGTAGGACGAGTTCGTTTACGTAATGCGTCCTGCGCTGACTAAGCCTGCAAACTTATGCTTGCAAACTTTAAGCCTGCCAAACTCCAAAACCCGCGCTACGCAAATCAATGCCAATTTCAATTTCCATGGCAACCGCTTCGTCATAAGTCATGGGGTTAAAACCCTCATACAAATCAGGCAGCAGGCGCAGGCCATATTGCATCACGTAGCGGTTAGATTGAATGCCCGCCTTATGCTTATCAAAACGCACATCGGGGTCTAAGCCCGTCATGCCAACATACACGCAGGGCTTTCCACTCATGTAATTGGGGTTACACTTTTTAAACTTGCCTTCAAAAAGCACGTCTTTCGATAACTCAATCACATACACGTTGTGATACTTACGTCGCGCCATGCAATATTAAAATGCATCCTCATTTGATTCATAAGCATCGCGCAACCTAGCGTTAATGGCATCTACATCATCGCCTAACTGTGTATTTTCACCTGCATTCGCTTGTGCCATAGGTTTAGCGGCAGCTTGCGTAGGCGCCGTATTGGTGGCAGAAGTAACCCACTTTTCAAAAGGTGCAGCTTCCACGCCCTGCGGCACATACCACAGCTTAGCCTCGGCATTCCAACGCGCACCCAGCGATTTAGCTTGGTCTTTCTCGTTAAAGGGTACTTTTAGATTAATGTTAGTTGTTGCGATCATTTTTGTCCTAATGTATTGAATTTATAATTTAGAGAATAGCAGGCCTGCAAGCCAATATCTATGCGGATACTAGGGCAGGGGGGGTTAGCAGCCTAACTCTCGCAATAGATGCATAATTTGTTGCCATCTAAATCGCGAAAATACCCTGCGTAAAAATTATCACCGCGAAAGCCAAGCGCGCCTTCATCTTTAGCGCCAAGTTCAAGCGCTTTGTTATACATTTTATTTACTTTGTCTTGCGCATCTACGCTAAAAGCCACCATTACGCCATTGCCCACGCTTGCCGCATGGCCGTCAAAAGGTTGCAAAATCGAGAAAGTAGGGTCGCTTCCCATCCCCCAGCCTATGCCGCGTTTAACTTCCCACATGCGCTTTGCGCCGATTTCAGCAAAAAGTGCATCATAAAATGCAGTTGCGGCTGGTAAATTATTAGTGCCGAGCGATACGTATCCAATCATTGGGTGGTCTCCATATTAAAGTAACTCACTTCTTAATTTTAAGTATTTTTTGTCAGCACGACCAGTAAATTTTGTTCAATAAATCCACCATGGTTGGCCCATCACTACAATCACCCACTTCATCTGCGTTGATATCATCGGGTGATGTGCTAATAATCCATACTTGAGCTTTTTGATGAAAAATCAAAGTCCCAGTTTCAATAATCCCTTTTGGGAAACCCATGGAACTTTCACGATTATAAACGGCAATATGCTTTCCTTTTATCTTTACCACTAAAGGCGAACTACCCGCGTCTGGCTGCTCCGCAAATTTATGTTTAAAAGTGTAGGTACCACTTTTTAGGGGTAAATGCTGCTTGGACTCTGCGGAATATGCTGTAAGTGCAAACAACATTAAGAGAATAAAAGGGTATTTAGGCATTAAAAGAGATGGTCTGGGAGGCAGTGTTTATGCAGGAGTTGGGTGGTATGTTTGCAAGGTGCGTAGCTGTTGCTTAAGCAATTATATGGGTTATAAAGCAGGTCAAGCAAGTTAAAAACCCTCAAATTGAGGGTTTTTTTATTGGTACTATTTGATTTAATACAAAGGGTCGACTTATTATTTAGCCAATGTATTTAATTTTTTCATCAATTT